>NZ_JBBPCC010000014.1:0-222805 GCF_038070315.1 Paenibacillus filicis
ACCGGCAACGCCAACCCCGGAACTGGTAACAGCAACCCCGGAGCAGGTAACGGCAACCCCGGAGCAGGCAACGGCGACAACGGAGCAGGCAACGGCGACAACGGAGCAGGCAACGGCGACAACGGAGCAGGCAACGGCGACAACGGAGCAGGCGACGGCAGCAACGGAGCAGGCAACGGCAGCAACGGAGCAAGCAACGGCAGCAACGGAGCAAGCAACGGCGACAACGGAGCCCGCAACGGCAACCCCGGAGCAGGCCGCAGTAGCAACGAGCTGGACAATGTTCCGGAAACAGGAGATCATAGCACATCGCCAATCTTCTACCTGGCTTTAGCGCTAATGTCCTTGATTGTGATCGGGCTCTGTCTGCCTAGTAGCAAGAAGAAAAAGTACATTCAATAACCGGAAAGGCGGTAAGAAAATGAGCAAAATCAAAAAAGTTCTTATCGCCTGTTCCTCTCTTCTGTTGGTTTTTTCTCTCTTCAAGGCTGCGACAATTCTTTTGCAGGATTATGAGGAACAGCGGCAAATGAAAGAATTAACCGAAACCTGGAAAAAAGGATCGGAAAAAGGTGAGGGTGCTACAACACCCTCATCTTTTATTCCGAAGGCGCATGAACCGGTTATGCTCCCTGAATATCAAGAGCTTTACGGGAGAAACCCGGACATCATCGGTTGGCTGAATATGGACGGCACCCGAATTGATTATCCGATCATGCAGAACCCACAGGATGCGCAATACTATCTCAATCATGATTTCGATAAAAAGAAAAGCAAAAACGGGCTTCCCTTTTTGGATGCATACAGTCGGATAGACGGTTCAGGCATTATGCTGATTCACGGACATCACATGAACAGCGGCATGATGTTTGCAGATTTGATGAAGTACAAGAAAGAAAGCTATTATAAGGAGCATGCTAAGTTCCAGTTCAGTACGCTTTACGAGAAGGAAGACTATGAGATTGTTGCCGTTATTCTTTCCCAGGTTTATCAGAAAACGGACGACGTTTTTAAATATTACGACATTGAGAAGATAGGAACATCTGCGGAGTTTGACTCGTATGTTCAGAACATCAAGAATCTCGCGCTTTACGACACGGGCGTGACAGCCCGGTATGGCGACAAGCTTATTGTACTATCTACGTGTGAATACTCAACCGAAAACGGTCGGTTAGCGGTGGTCGCCCGAAAGTATACATGACGATGTTGAAACACGGATTCAAGCTGCTTCATATCGCGTTCTCCCTAGGAGGACGTGATTTTTTTAATAGGTTTAACTTTTCATTCCCCACGGAACACCCTCAGCATCTTTTCTCCGGTTTGGCTTAACCGCTTTTCAGCACCATGCGGGTGCAGCGGCTCACTCCAGGTAACTCCATCGCCTTCACCATTTTGTTTGGTGCATCGACTACCGAGGTGGATGCGACCATACTACGATCGGGATGGTCATTGAATTCAGCATCTCGTTATGCTCCCTTACCGCATCCTCTTATTTTTCACTCGCCAAAACAGGCAGTTTTCATTAAGATTAGGTATGAGTGATAAAAGATAGCGCTTTCTTCGAGTAGGGGGATTTTTTATGCCAAAGTATTCCCGTATTTTTCGTAATTTGTTGCTCTCTTACATCGTGATTCTAATTATTCCGAACGTGGCCGGTTATATGTCGTACCGGACTTCGATCTCCGTCACGGAATCGGTGTCCATCGAGAACAACATGACCCAGCTTCGCAAGAGCCAGGAGATTCTGGAGCGGAGAATGGCGGAGGTCGAGAGCTTTACGCGGCAGATGGCCTTGAATCAGGATTTGCAAGTGCTGATGAATGAAAAGGGCTCGGATGATCGGGTGAATCTGTACGGGATCTGGAAGGCCAACCAAGACATTAGGGCCTTCAGCCAAACCAACGATTTTCTGAAGCAGTTCTACATCTACTTGAACAATTACAATGTCGTGTTGACGCCGGCCTCCGCGTATATGCAGCCGGAGCGCTACTACCAGTCTGTCTATTACAAGGATGTGCCCGTCGAGGCATGGAAAAAGGACGTATTGGAGCGGACGCATAATAGGGAGATCATGCCACTGAGACCTGCTGTGTCCAATAGCGTGGAAACCTCGGTGATTACGTATATGCAGTCGCTGCCGCTGGATACGTTCAACGGCGCTGCCCGCGCGACAGTGGTGGTGGTGATTGACGAAAGTATGATCGCGAGTCTCCTCTCGGACATTCAGGATCGCTATGGCGGCTGGTCTCACATCAGCGATGCTGAGGGGCGCACGATTAGCTTGGCCGGCATCGGCGAAGCCGATATCAGCCGTCTCTCTTCGGACAGCCGCTTCGATCCAGACAAGGAGAGCCAGTTCTATAACGATGACCTGGTGCTGACGATCCGTTCCCATACGAACGGCTGGGTTTACCGGGCAGGCATCCCCAGACAAGTGCTGATGGAGAATGCGAATAAAATCAAATCGATCACCTGGACCTTCACGGGTACAGCCTTGATCCTCGGCCTCTTGGTAGGTCTGCTCCAGGCCTATCGGAACAGCTCGCCGCTTCACAAGGTGCTGAACGTGATGAAGGAGCAGTTCGGCAAGGAGGCCTTGACCGGGCGCAATGAGTATGACTTTATCCACGGGAATATCTCCAGCATGATTACGAACAATAGGCGGCTGGAAGCGGAGTTGAACCGGCAGCTTCCTCTTATCCGGGACGCGTTCCTCAAGCGTCTGATTTCAGGCGAATTCCGTTCGCAGGAGGAGATTGCCGCCGCTGCAGCTCAAGCCGGCGCCGGGCTGCAGGTGGAGCGGGGCAGCATCGCGATCCTACAGATCAACGGGTACACGGGGATGGACAGCGTGGAGATCCTCAACGAGCTGAATGCCGCACGGCTCATTGCGAAGCAGGCGCTGCAAGATCTCGGCCGTCCTCTGCATATGACCGATCTGGGCGCCGACCGGGTTGTCGCGATCTTCGGGGCCGAGGAAGGCGAAGGAAGCCAAGAGGCGGGTGATATGGAGATCGAGCGCTTGCTTCATGAGCTGGTCCAAGGGGTATTTGACGAGTATAAAATGACGATTACGGTGGCACTGGGTAATCCATTTGCCAACGCGATGGAGGTCAGTCATGCGTACGAGCAGGCCAGACAGGTGCTGGAGCATGCGTTGTACAGCAATCGAAAGGGCGTGCTGTCCTACCGGGAGGCGCGTCTGGAAAGTGACACTTATTATTACCCTTTAGATATTGAGCTGCGACTGATCAGTACGATAAAAATGGGAGATATGGACGAGGCCAAACGAATTTTCCGCGGGATTCTGCTGCAAAACATGGAAAACCGGGAGCTGTCCCTGGAGATGAGGCATCAGCTGGTCGGCGAGCTGAAGGGCACCTTCCTGAAATTGCTTCATCAGAAAACCTTCCTGGAGTCAGGTTTCTTCGAGCAGCTCAAGAACCGAATTGTCGGCATGCAAGCGACCGAAGAAATTCAAGTCATCGCTGAGCAGATGGAAGTCTTGATGGAGGAGCTATGCGGATTCATCACGAGTAAGAAGAATGATCATCATAACAAGACCGTGGAGCAGGTGATCGCCTATATCTCCCAGGCATATAGCGATCCCGATCTGAACTTGTATCGTATAGCCGAACAGGTGGAGCGCCCGGAGAAATATATCTCTAACTTGTTCAAAGAGGTGACGGGCATGAACCTCTCCGATCATCTGGAGAAAGTAAGGATGGACCATGCGGCTGAGCTGCTGAGAGGGAGGCTGTACACACTCGACGAGATTGCTTCCCTGGTCGGCTATAACAGCTCCCATTCCTTCCGAAGAGCCTTTAAGCGTGTGGTAGGGGTGTCGCCAAGCGCCTACAGGCAATCGATGTCCGAAGAGTAAACCGCTTACCTCAAATTCTCGGAGCCTCGGCTGCCGGGATTTTTTGGCCTTAGTGCAGGCGATTCAAGCAAGTCCAGGCTTGAAAAGGGAGAAATGGATGGTCTTCTGACAGATGTACGCTGCCTGAAGCGGAGAACTGTACGCTGAATTCACCCAATTGTACCTATCTAGAAACTGGAATGATCCCCTACAATGAGGAAAAGAAAGCGTAATCATTTTATGTCAGTCTCAGTTTGGGAGGTATGGCTGTGGAGAAAGGCATCGCAACCCGTTATAACACGCAGACGAAAACCAGCAGACTTGGCCTCCAGCAGGCAGCGGCCAAAAGTTTCAGGAAGCATTGGCAATTGTATCTGCTGATTCTTCCCCCGGCAATGTTTTTTCTTATATTTAAGTACTATCCGATCTTGAACGCGGTGCTGGCCTTTAAGGACTACAATGTCATCAAGGGCATCTGGGGAAGCCCCTGGGTCGGGTTCAAGCATTTCCGACTCTTTTTTGAAAACCCTTTATTTTGGACCCTGATGAAGAACACGATCTACATTAGCGGTTATCTGCTGCTTGTCGGATTTCCGATTCCGATTCTGCTTGCTCTGGCGATTAATGAAGTGCGCAACGAACGCTTCAAGCGGCTCGTCCAGCTGGTCACCTTCGCCCCTTACTTCATTTCGATGGTCGTCATGGTCTCCATTATTATGCTGTTTCTGGCGCCGCGGCTCGGGTTCGTCAATGTCGTCCTGAATCATATGGGGCTGGATTCGATTAATTTCCTTGGAGAGCCGGGCATGTTTCGTTCGATTTATGTATGGTCCGACGTTTGGCAGACAGCTGGCTACTACTCGGTCATATTCCTGGCCGCTCTCGCGGGAGTCGATCCCTCGCTGTATGAAGCGGCCAAGGTGGATGGCGCCTCACGCTTCCAGAAGATTGTACATGTCGATCTGCCTGGGATCCTGCCTACGATCGTGGTCGTCCTCATCTTGAATGTCGGCAATGTGATGGCGATTGGCTTCGAGAAGGTCTACCTGCTGCAAAATCCGCTGAATACGGTCAACTCCGAGATCATCGCCACCTACGTGTACAAGGTCGGATTACTGAATGCTAACTACAGCTTCGCGACGGCGGTAGGGTTGTTCAATTCCGTGATCAATCTGATTCTGCTGGTTGTCGTCAATGGACTAGCTAAGCGGTTTGCGAATAACAGTATTTGGTAGAAGGGGGTGCAACATGTCCACGATGAAACTCAGAAGTACCAAGATCAAGGATTCGCTAGGCGACCGCCTATTTCTGATCGCGATCTATGCGGCTTTAAGCCTCATCCTACTGATTGTGCTGTACCCGCTGATTTATGTCATCAGCAGCTCGTTCAGCAGCCCGGCCGCAGTCACCTCCGGCAAGGTATGGCTCTGGCCGGTCGACATCTCCCTGAAGGGGTACGAAAATTTGATTCAAAACCCCAAGGTGATGAGCGGCTATGCGAACTCCATCTTCTATACGGCTATGGGCACCTGCATCAGTGTCGTCCTGACGATTATGGTCGCGTATCCGCTGTCCCGCAAAACCTTCTTCGGCAAAAATGTGCTGATGATGCTCGTTACCTTCACGATGCTGTTCAGCGGCGGACTTATTCCGACTTATCTGGTCGTCAAGCAGCTAGGATTGATCGACACGCGGTGGGCGCTATTGATTCCCAATGCCATCTGGGTCTGGCAGGTGATCATTACCCGCTCGTTCTTCCAATCGTCGATCCCGGATGAGCTGTTCGATGCCAGCGAAATCGACGGCGCCAGCGATTTCCGGTTTCTGTGGAGCGTGGTGGTGCCGTTATCCAAGCCGATTCTGGCGGTGCTCACCTTGATCTATGCCGTCGGCCAATGGAACGCTTACTTCGATGCGCTGATCTATCTGAAGTCCGCGAACTTGTTTCCCCTTCAGCTGATACTGCGGAGCATCATCATTCTCAATAACAGCTCGAATGCGACGGATGCGTTGAAGCAGGTCGAACGGCAGCAGTTGGCCGAATTGTTGAAGTATTCCCTCATCGTGGTGACCACGCTTCCTGTGCTCATTATCTATCCGTTCGTGCAGCGCTTCTTCGTTCAGGGGATGATGGTCGGCTCCGTCAAGGGTTAAGCGGAGGATGATTCGGTTACCGTGATGAAAGGGGGAATGGAGTTTAGAATAAGTTCGGCAAACAGCACATCAGGCGATAAGCCAAGCAGTGATCCTCGAATAAAAAGGGAGCGGGTTCGATGAAAAAGAAATGGGTAAGCGCATTAGCACTTGTTCTGCTGTCCAGCACCGTATTGGCCGCATGCACGAAGAACAGCGTGGCGCCGGAATCCTCGGAAGACGCAGCGGGAGGACAGCAGGGTCCTGTACAGATCAGTGTATTCGCTCAGCAAGATAATTCGATCGATCTGAAAACCAACAAGTTCACAACGTTTATAGAGGATAAATTCAATGCCAAGTTCAAGTTCGAAATCATACCGTACGACGGTGCCAAGGAGAAGCGGCAAATCTCTCTGGCCAGCGGCGATTATCCGGACTCCTACATCCTGACGGCCTATATCGACCAGTTCTCACAAGCTGATCTGCTCAAGTACGGCAAGCAGGGCATCCTCGTGCCGCTCAATGATCTGATCAATCAGTATGCGCCGAATATCAAAGCGGCTATGGAGAAGGACCCTACGTTCAAGAGCTTCATCACGGCGCCTGACGGGAATATTTATGGACTCGGCTCCTATTCGCAGTGCTTCCACTGTTCGTATCCGAATAAAATGTGGATCAATACAAGCTGGCTCAAGAAGTTAAATCTCGAGATGCCGAAAACGACCGAGGACTTCAAGAAAGTGCTCCAGGCGTTCAAGAAGAACGACCCGAATGGTAACGGCAAAGCGGACGAGGTGCCGCTGAGCGGCTCAACCGAAGAGTTCGGTGTTCATGTCATCCCTTTCCTGATGAACGGCTTCATCTATAATGACGACCGCAATTATCTGACCATGTCAGGCGGCAAGGTCGACACGGCGGCGAATAAGCCGGAATGGAAAGAAGGCCTCGCGTACATCAAGTCGTTGTACGACGAAGGCTTGATCGACCCGGGAGCCTTCACGCAAAATGCCGAGGCGTTCAAGAAGATCGGCGAGAACGCCGGCACGCAAATTCTGGGCGCAGGGGCTGGCATGCACCCGGCGATCTTCGTCAATATTGACAAAGGAAACCGCAACTCGGCCGATTACAATCCAGTGCCTCCGCTGACAGGCCCTCACGGTGCCCTGGCAACGCATGATGGAGGAGGCCTCAGTCCGGGAGCCAAATTCGTCATCACGAATAAGGCTAGCAAGGAAGCGCAGGTCACGCTGATCAAGATGGTGGACTACATGTTCACCACAGAAGGCCAGACCAACGCCGCCTCCGGGATGGAGGGCATCGACTGGAGGAAGCCGAAGGAAGGCGAGGTCGCTCTCGGCAAGGGCGTGAAGCCTCAAGTGGCCTCCATTCCGTCGGTCGAAGGGGAAGCGCCGCGTAACGCCGGATGGAGCGGCATGGGACATTTCTATCAGCCGAAGGAATACCGGGACAGCTTCGTCCAAGGCACCGATGTCTATGACTCGGCCAACTACGAACGCAGGCTGTATGATGCGACGCTGCTGTACCAAGGCCATGAGCCGAAGGAGATTTATCCGCTCTGGGCGGTCTGGATTAATCCGGATGAGACGGATGAAGCGAGCATTCTGCAGACGAACCTCAAAAACTACATCGATCAAAACTCGCTTCAATTTATTACCGGGAACA
Source organism: Paenibacillus filicis (assembly GCF_038070315.1). NCBI lineage: Bacteria > Bacillati > Bacillota > Bacilli > Caryophanales > Paenibacillaceae > Paenibacillus > Paenibacillus filicis. The sequence continues at coordinate 7,679 of NZ_JBBPCC010000014.1, forward strand.
AGGACTTGAACAAGGACTGGGATGCGTACGTGAAGGGACTCGAGAATCTGAAAATCAAACGTTACCTGGAGATTTTGCAGAAAGCGTACGACACGGCGGCTTATAAAAAGTAAAGCTGACGACCGTATACGGGTCAGAGACTCAGGTGAACGGCAGATGGTGAAGGCTGAACGTTACCCGTAAGCTGCACGGATCCAAGGAAGCCTTGGAGGTGGGAAGCATCACGCCGTGTGGCATCCTACTTTATTTTCCGGCTTCCGGAGGAACAGGTCACGTATTGGGACTTCGATGTGCCGGTGGAGGCAGGTACGCGACGGGACAGCTCGGCAACCGCGATTGCCTGTTGCGGCATGCTGGAGCTGATCAGCCATCTTCCGCAGGAAGATCCGGATCGGGAGAAATTCGAGCGAGCCGTGCATAGCTGCATGGCGTCGCTCACAGAGAATTATTGGACCCGCGATGACCCGGATGCGGAAGGCCTGCTGCGCCACGGCTCCTACCATGTACGGGGCGGGTTGTCGCCGGATGACTTCGTCATCTGGGGGGATTACTTCTACATGGAAGCCTTAATGCGGCTCGTGCGAGGGGTACCGGGGTATTGGTATGAACGGAAATAACCGCCATCTTCTATAAAGTAGCGAGAGCGAACGTCCGCAAGCTTCCCGAATGGGGAGGCTGGCGGGCGTTTTTTTATGAACATGGAGCGCCATACTTTTTACACACATTTCCCGCAATTTTGCCCAAACTGTTCGGTACACTAGGAGCTATGAACCGGTCCAGGATCCGGCAAGCCGATCACAGAGCTGCCCTTGACACGCAGAGACCTGGTTCCGGTAGAACTAGATACAGCGGAGGCGAGAGCAGCTATGAAACAAAGTGAACCGGAGTTGAAAAGTTCGTCGGATGAAGACAGATTCCATGCGCTTTATAACAGGTATGCCCAATCCGCCTATTGTGCGGCTTATAAGATTACTAAGGACCACTACCTGGCGCAAGATGTGGTTCAAGAAACCTTTATTAAGGCATTCCGCCATCTCGATGTATTAAGCGATGAGAACATCCAGCAGGCTTGGCTGATTATCACTTCCCGAAATACGGCCATCGATGCTTACCGCAAACGGCTCCGGCGCTTGGAAATACTCGATGAATGGTCCACCACGCGTACGGGTACGGGCGGAAAGGAAATCGAGCTTTTCGCGGACATGGAGCTCACTCGGGAGCTGCTTTTAACTTTACAGCCCTTGCAAAGACAGGCGCTGCTGCTTGTTTATGCACATGGCTTTACGTATGAACAGCTTGCTTGTTATCAAAAAACGACGGTGAGCGTGATCAAAACCAGGCTGCACCGGGCCAAGCTTAAAATGAGGTCTATAGCTCAAAGCTTGGACATGACGAGTTAAAGGCGGAGGGGCGGCTATACGCGTTCTCGAAAGGTATGGAGGGACATTCATATATAATGTTCCCGCATACCGTGCATGTGGAGTGTACAGTAAGACTTGAAAGAAAAGACACAGCCGATTAAACTGTATCTTAGTTCTGTAGAAGAGGGTTTGAAAGATTATAGTGAATTTTAATTTTTCCGCCCTCGAATACTTCAATTTTTTGTATTAACCTTTTAAGAACGTGTTTCACGACCTGTACATCGTCAATGTCGAGGGTCGAGAACCGTTCTATTTCTTTTTTGAAAACTTGCAATTGTTCGGCGAGGTCTTGTCGCGCTTCAAACAATACGATTAGTAAATTTCTTTTCACTATTTCATTTCGTTCAGCTTCGTAGAAATTACGTTTCAATTCCTCCATAAATTTTTCGGCGTTCTGGTTTTTGATTTGGTTCGTCATAGTGTAAACAGCCCCTTCGTTTTTTGTTTCTTATGCATACCTATGTCGCGGCGATTATTCGATTTGTGATGCTCCACCGTTAACAATGTAAAGAACCGCCGACAAAACGCCCCGGAAAGCCGAAATGCGAAAAACCCGACAAGGTACCTGCCGGGGATAATATCGTTACAAATCAAAATATACTAAAGTAATATTTTTGTATGGAAATTAGTCTAGCAGCTTTGAGATAAAAAGTATTTTATAGATTACTTAGTATATGTTTTTACTCTAGGCGGAACATAATTTGCAAACTTTTCTAATAATCCTGCTGGCTCCTGATCTACTAAAAGCATTTGATGGTACTGATCTTGCAAAAACTGTTGTTCGTTCATATGGTCGAAAAATGAAATCAGCAGATCAAAATAATTGTTAGCATTTAATATACCACATGGTTTTTGATGTAAACCGATTTGACTCCATGTAAATACTTCGAAAAACTCTTCTAATGTACCGGGACCACCTGGAAGCGCAATAAAGGCATCTGCTAACTCCATCATCTTGCTTTTTCGCTCGTGCATGGACTCAACAGTAATTAATTTTGTTAAGTTTTTGTGTGATATTTCTCGTTCCTCAAGTAGCTTTGGAATCACACCAATGACTTGACCGCCCGCTTGTAACACAGTATCAGCTACCGTTCCCATAATTCCAACACTGGCCCCGCCGTACACTAAAGTAATGCCACGTCTTACTAATTCTTCACCTAATTTTATTGCCCCTTCTTTGTATGCTATAGAAGATCCATTACTAGATCCACAAAAAATAGCTATTTTATTCATAAAATTAACCCCATTTCGAAGAATATTATATACTAATAATTACTTGAATTTTGTTTAATAAATAGGGGGTACATAAATTGGACGTAAATGCGTTTCAAAAATGGGTGAAGGATTATTATGAAGCACGAGGTTGGTCAGAACTCGATATATTCATTCGCATTGGTTTTTTAGCGGAGGAAACGGGAGAAGTAGCACGTGCTATTAGAGCGTTAGAAATTGGTCGAGATCGTCCAGATGAAACCATCGGAACATACGCTGAAAATAAGCAGGAGTTAATAGAAGAACTTGGTGATGTACTAGGGAATGTTATAGTAATTGCCAACAAGTACGATATTAGTATTGGGGATATATTTAAATCTCATCAAGAGAAATTATTTAATCGTTATAAGCAGAAGTTCAGAGTATTACACAATTGTAGATTTATATATGAATTGGAATTACCCCGTCGTCTTCCGTTATTTTAACGGTCAGCAAGCGGGGTTTTTTTTAAGTTATTTTCGCTTAACCGACACAAATCCCCCTTTTCTTCGACATAAAGGTGGATTGTCAACAGTAAATCAGACAGCTTTTTTAAGGGCTGCATGGCGATACTGAATAGGCGTCATATTCAAGTGTCCCATGAATCCGATGCTGGTTAAACCAGTTAACATAATCGTATAATTCCAGTTCCAGGTGACGAAGACTCTGGAAGTTCATCTGGTTCACGAACTCCGTTTTCATAATCTTGTAGGTCGCTTCCGCAACAGCATTGTCGTAGGGACAGCCTCTCATGCTCAGGGATCGGCCAATTTTAAATGTCTCCAAAAGCGCATCCATCGTTTGATTTTTAAATTCGCTGCCACGATCGGTATGGAACCATTGAATCTGAGATCAATCACCTTGAACCGTTGCAAAGGCACGGGAAACCAACGCAGCATCCTTATGAGGACCTACGCTATGGCCGATGATTTCTCGATTGAACAGGTCGATAAGTACACAAATGTAATGCCACCGGTTCTGAACTTTTACATACGTCAGATCACTGACAACGAATCGTCTAGCCTCCGTTTGATCGAATTCGCGATTCAGTGTATGGGCTGTAGATGCTTCATTACATGCGGCCTTAAGGGGGTTATATTGGGACACGGTGTACGTGGAAACAAGCCCATTCTCTTTCATGATCCGACCCATTCGACGCCTGGAGACGACGAAACCACGTTCCTGGAGCTTGACTTTGATCTTGCGTGTACCGTAAACTTTTCGATTCTTATGGAAAATGTCCACAATCGCTTCGTTGATATCTTCTTCGTTCGTTTGTTCTTTCGCTTCATAGTAAAACGTACTTCTTTCGATTTGCAGGACGTCACACATTGCTGATACCGAGTATTTATCACGATTATTCTGGATGATAGCTACTTTCGTCCCATGATCAGCGCGGCTTGCTTTAAAATATCCACCTCCATTTTCAAACGTTGGTTTTCTCTTCGTAAAGCAAGCAGCTCATTTTCTTCTGACGAGCGATTGTCCTTCTCCTTGAAGGATCCTGTGGTCGTGGCTTGTTTGATCCAGCGGTCTAAAGCGGAGGCGGTGAGGTCATATTCCTCCACAATTGCTGCTCTAGATTTACCGTTTTCATAGAGTTCCACCATTTGTTTTTTGAATTGTGCTGTAAAGGTACGTCGTTGTTGTTTTGGCATTGTAGAGATCCGCTCCTTAGGATGATAGGTTTATTCTACAAGCCCTTATTTTTATTGTCCAACTAAGTGTAGACGATCCAGGTGATAAACTTACTCCTGGTGAGGCATATACCGAATTGTTAGAATGGGAGTAGAATATGGAAAGATAACAACAATAAAGAATGAGGGATCAATCAGATGTATAAAGATATAAATATCCAAATTGAGGGGCTTGGCATTATTGTTTATTCGCCCTTTTCAGTAGCACATATTGATGAAGAAGAGGATTATTTAACGCAAAATTATATGTCTGCTCAACAAGTAGCAGACCATGTCAATCGAGGAACGATTGTAGGGTTTTCAACAGGATCACCAGGGAATTATAATTTACGGATTAGGACAGGGTATCCCGATGAAAAAATTTTAGATGAGTCTGACTTTGTTTTGAGATTGGGATTAGAAGTGCGAAATCATGAATTATGTATTAGAGACTTGTATGATTTAATGGAATGGACTAGCAAATTACCGGGTGAGCAAGTCATTCGTCTTGATAATGGTTATTACCATATCACTGTTTTCAGTAATTTGCCGGATTCAAAAACACGCGGTGATCAGCAGGAAATTTATCTATATTTCAATCAATTAACTGAAATGCCTAGAATAATGTATTCTGGGGGGCCCACATTAGAGTAAATCAAGGAGTGTTTAGTGATGGTATGGGAACTAGAAAGTAATACGGAAGGGTTCCAAACATTTCAACTCGTAGAATTTGAGGAAAGTTCTATAGTTTTTGCAGAAATGTTCAATGGTGTTGAATTAATTAGTGATCATAAATGGAATCCTGTCTATGTTGAAGTAGCAGATGAGGGCATGGAAAGTGATTATCCTCATTTCTGGGGTTCAAGTGGGGTACCTATTGTTAGTGAGAATGCAAAAATAATATTAGAAGACGTCTTGGGAAATGAAGTGGAGTTTCTTCCTATTATGCTTGGTGAAAAAATATATTATGCTATTCATATTATAAAACATTTGGATGCAGTTGATAGAACGAAAACGGAGTTTAGACAGTTGCCTAGTGGCTTGATTGTGGGTTTTAAAAAACTTCATTTTATTCAAAACGTTATTGAAAATCATAATATATTCAAAGTTTATCTTAATAATAATCTGTATGGAACCTCTATATTTGTTTCGGATGTATTAAAAGAAATTGTGATAAAGCATCAGTTAAAGGGGTTTAAATTTAAACAGTTTAGTTGAAAACTCAACTTTCGCAGAGTTAAAATCGGATTAATGTACGTACGGCGTGAATGTTTAAATACTTTTTTTTGCTAATATCGATGCTTAACATTCTTACGAAATAGGGTCCGGACGGCTCACCGATCACGTACCAGTATGACCGGGAAGGCCGCCTGGCTCGGCAGCAGGATCGGAACCAGCGGATACTGGATATGGTCTACAATTTCAGCATACGGGAGCTTTCCAGCGGTGAGGAAGAAACGTACACCTACCGCGAAGACGGCCTGCTGATCTCGTCCGTGAATAACGAAGTGCGTTACGACTACGACTATAACGAAGACGGTTTGCTTACGACCAAAAATCGGAGCCAGGTCGGAGATGAGTATGATGTGGCACCTTGTATGCCAACAACAACTGGGAAATATGGGCTTGAAAATCATCATGGTGTAATGAATGAATGGGCTAAACAAAATGTACCGGGATATACTGCATTTGTAAACGTGTCTCCTACAGTAGCTTTAAGTGTAGACAACCATAAGCTGACCAAAGAGATATTTAGAGAATGGAGTCGAGAGAATTACGGTAGGCCAGTTGGGGACTAAGATGTCTCCAAAACAAATTCAAAAACTTTCCGAAGACATGTTTAATGCTGTTAAAACTCCGGATTCTGCTCGTAGAGAATATTACAGAAACGTTGGATCAATTTTTGTACAATCTACCTTCGTCTGAGGTAATGAGTAGGACTCAGAAAATAGAATTTTCAAATCAACTAAGGGATCTAATTATAAGTGAAAATACAATTACAAAGGAGAATAGTAAGTGAAAATAAAAACAATTGTTAAACGAATTGAACAATTCGATGATTGTATGATTTCCCCTCCTATAGGTTTACCTAGACTCAGTGAGAACCATATACTCCCTGAAGATGTGAAAGAGTTTTATCAAATTTGCGGGGGGATAACACTATTCGAAGGGAAAAATTTTGGAGTTGATATTGTTTCTCCAGAAAAATTCTTCTTGGCAAACCCAGTCATAGTTAATGAATTGTGCGAATATGACATTTCTTCTAATTGGTACATTATAGCTGATGATCGTAATGGAGATTATTTTACAATCGATCTCCATAAAGATAGATTAGGAAGATGTTACGATAGTCATTGGGATACACATGCTGTCGCAGGAAGTTGTGCGATCATTTCTAATAGCTTTACAGAATTATTGAGCAATCTTGTTGAAACAAGGGGACAAGGAACTACATGGTATTGGGATGAGGATGATTTTGAACCATTAGGAGATGCATATGATAATCCAACGAATGAATAGAGTGGAACTTTAGAATTTTTACATGGGAAGAGACCGTGAGTTCATCTTCCGTTTAGAAAGTGCATTGAGGTGACACCTTATTGCAATAACCCATTTTGACGGATTGTAGTATGAAGTGCGACACCTAATCAAAACTATAATTGGTCAGGCAAACATTTTTTATGTCGAAGGTCTATTCCTATCAGGGATAGGCCTGTTTTTATAATCTGTGGTTCAGGAACTGAACCAAATCTTCTGTGCTTGGAATGTGCTGCAGACAAACTACGCTTATGATGCGTTTAACCGGACGATTCGAGTCGAGCAAGCAGATCGCGGTGTTGTACAGCACGGCTACGACCCGGAAGGGAGTCTGTAAAATAGTTTGTGTAAACTCCTAAACCTATTAAAATGGAATTAAGAGAAAGGTTGGGGAGAACACATGGGATTATGGACTAAGCAGCAACTCCGCGAATTTATTAAGGAAAATAAGTTGGTCACAGCTCAAGATGCTCAAAACGCACTGAAGAATCTATTTGCAGAGACAATTCAGGAAATGCTGGAAGCGGAAATGGATACGCATCTGGGCTACCAAAAACATGAAGTAGAGAACAAACAGACGTCCAACAGCCGCAATGGGAAGAGCAAGAAACGCGTAACCAGTGAGTACGGAGAGCAAGAAATCATGGTTCCGAGAGATCGCCAAGGTGAGTTTGAAGCTCTAGTCGTCAAGAAGCATCAGTCGAATGTAACGGGCATTGAAGATCAAATTATTGCCTTGTACGCTAAGGGAGTTAGCACGAGAGATATTCAGGATCATTTAGAAAACCTGTATGGCATCGAGGTTTCGCCAACCCTCATTTCCAACGTAACGAACAAGGATTTGAAAAAGGTAACGGCTGATCTGAAGCCCATCTACAAAGCTGCATCGGAAGAAATGGCTCTCGTGGAACTTGATCGATTCGAGGAGGCCTGGGGAACGAAGTACCCACTCATTCTTCGCTCTTGGCGCAACAACTGGGATGAACTGGCTACTTTTTTTAAGTATCCGCCAGAGATCCGCAAACTCATTTACACAACCAACATCATTGAAAGCTACCATCGTCAACTTAGAAAGGTAACCAAAGGAAAGAGCATCTTCCCGACGGACGAAGCTCTCTTGAAAATGCTCTATTTGGCCACGATGGACGTCACTCGAAAGTGGACCGGCCGGGTCCAAAACTGGGGGCAAATGCTTCTCCAGCTGTCAGTCTTCTTTCCAGATCGCATCGGCCAGCATCTGAGGTGAATTTTTTCTCCCCTCGGGGAGAAGTCTTTAAATGAGTTTACACAAAAGATTTGACAGACCCCCGGAAGGGCCTATGATCGATTCTTTACAAGTCGGATACGCTTCTGCAGATTCCGCGGCTCACGTTAGACCGGATGAAGCCCTGCCGACTACCGGCGCCAATGGCAGAACCCTCTCTTGGGCAAGCAGCAGCCCTGCAGTCTTGTCTCCTGCAGGGGCTGTGCATGCTCCTAGTAGCCCTCACGCCATTAACGATCGCTAAGGCTTTTCCGAATAACTCTTACTTTAATGCAGGGTCTTCAAGGCCTCAGGCGTAAAGGGGATCAATTCCGATGCCCGGCCGTCGCGGATTTTGTTGGCCCAAGCCGGATCAATTAACAAGGCCCGGCCGATGGCGACCAGATCAAACTCTTCACGTTCGAGTCTGTCGAAGATCCCGTCGATTTGAGCATTATCGGCTCCCTTGCCTTCGGCAAAGAGGCTCGTAAAATCACCGTCAAGACCGACCGATCCCACCGTAATCGTCGGTTTCCCGGTCAATTTTTTCGTCCATCCGGCGAGGTTCAGGTCGGAGCCTTCGAATTCAGGCTCCCAGAAGCGGCGAGTGGAGGCGTGGAAGATATCGACTCCTGCAGCGACCAGCGGCGCAAGGAACTGCTCCAGCTGTTCCGGGGTGGTAGCCAGCTTGGCTGCATAATCACTGCCCTTCCATTGCGAGAAACGCAGCACAATAGGGAAGTCCGGTCCGACCGCACGTCGGCAAGCTTCGATGACCTCCACAGCGAAGCGGGCGCGCTTCAGCATATCGCCGCCATACTTGTCAGTGCGCGAGTTGGTTTTCTCCCAGAAAAATTGGTCGATTAAATAGCCATGCGCACCGTGTAGCTCGATGCCGTCAAATCCAATCCGCTTGGCATTGGCTGCAGCTTGTGCAAAGGCTTCGACGATAGAGCCGATCTCGGCTTCGGAGTAATCATTCACATTGCCGCGCGCTCCCATATGCCAGATCTGCGGGATGATCCGTCCGTCTGCAGCGTGCACTTCAGTCACAACGTTGGCCCAACCCTCAAGTGCGGCTTCGCCGTAGATGTGTGGAACGTTGGCTTGATTAGACGCATCCGCGTGATCAATCACGGTTCCTTCTGTCACGATCAGACCGACCCCGTTCTCGGCTCTGCGGCGGTAATAGGCGGCCACATTGGCCCCAGGAACTCCATCCGGGGAAAATTGCCGGGTCATCGGTGCCATCACAACACGATTAGAGAGCTTCAAAGTTCCAGCGGTGAATGGTTTAAACAAGGATTGTACAGATTGAGTATGAGTCATATCAATAACCTCCAAAATTTGTGAGTTTATGTTGAGTACGGATTTTCGTTTTATACTTACTTATAATCCCTAAATACCACCTCCTTCATCTCACTTATCACATCCATTTTTTACCTTAATGATTCCATTATTGACTATGAAGTCAAAAACTTCGAAAAAAAATTAGGGAGCGATCACGGCAAAAGCCGTACGTAAGACGCTGTCGATCTTCTCACGAGATGCACCCGACTTCGCCAAGATGTTGGCGCCGAGAATAGCATTGTTGAGACATGCCGCGAGCTCAGTGCTCGAAAAGCGGGTCGTTATCAACTGCTGCTCTTGGCCGCTGCGGATGGTCTGCTCAAGTAATTGTTCGAACTGGGCGAACATCATCTCCACCTCGCGGGTTACCGCTTCGTCATCGGTGCCGAATTCCAGTGCGGAATTGACTGCGAAGCATCCGTTGCACATTGTTTCGTCATAGGCCAGCAGCGGAATAGTGCGTATGGCCTCCAGCTTGTCGAGCGGAGACGACTCCCGGGAGACCCGTTCTTCCAGGGCGGTGATGCTCTGTTCGCGATACCGCGTCAGAGCTTTCAAAAACAAGGTTCGCTTGTCTTCGAACACGCCATACAAGCTTTGTTTTTTTACCTGTGTTGTGCGGGTCAGATCCTCAAACGAAGTGGACTTGAAGCCCTTGGCCCAGAACATCTCCATAGACTGGTGCAGGGCACGATTGATATCGAATTCTCTTGGTCTGCTCATGGAATCATGATAGCACTTCTTGACCATGAAGTCAAAAAATTTGGGCAAATCCTCATATTAGTCTCCCATTACTGCTTGATCATCTTGATCTCGTTACTAGTTGCTGCTCAACTGCATAACAGCAAGTGAATCCATATAGTCTCTCCAATAAACTATTTTTCGATCTTTAACCGTAACTATAGAGCAAAATCTATTATCTACGATTTATTGGAATTGAAAATGTTCAAGTAGTGAGAGCTCAGGGCATAAATATTCCACTACTTGCAGAGAGAGCCATACCGAATGCTGAACAATCTATTGCACAGCTTGAGCTGTAAATGTCTCTTTTCTTATAAGGATCCGGCACCACAATAACTAATGACATTGGAAAAAGTGAAAACTTTCCATGCAAAAGAAAGGCTGAATAGATGATCTGGGTTTTACGAAGGTTCTCGTATAAAATAGATTTTTACAAAAAACAAAAAAATTATGTTCAAGAATGGTGCGAAATTCGTATTCCGAGCCACGGACTCCGTTCCTATCAGAGTCTTTTTTTGGCCTATGTTCGCTCAGTGGACTTCATGCTAATATGTAAGAACCTACAGGCGGACCCCAAAACTGCCCAGGCCCCAGAAAGGAATGACGCTATGGCTTTCTTGCGCAGATTATCGATCCGGTCGCAGTTGCTGGTGCTGGCGACATCGACGATCGTTGTGATTCTCATTATTATCCTGCATTCGTACTCGATGATGTCCGGGATGATCACCCAGAATCATGAGCAGTACATCAAGCAGACCGTTACCGAGATTCAGAAAAATGTGGCCTCCAACAAGGATGTCATCAACCGGCTGATGCAGAGCATCTCCTATAGCGAGGATGTGCAGACGTATCTGGTTGAGAAGGATAATGTGTACAAATACGAGCTGTTCAAGAAGCTGAACAATTACCTGTCCAGCCAGCGGGAGCTCAAGGACGGGATTATGGATATCGTCTTATCCGGCAATGACGGAGCATGGATTGACCTGAGCGGCGGCAACCGATATGTCTCCGAGCTAAGGAAAGCGCTTCCCCCCAAGACGAATTCGTATTATGCGGGCCGGGTCCCCTTTGCAAGCCAGAACGGACTTGGGGAAAGCCTGGTTTTTGCTACGACGATCTATTACTTGAGGCAGGGCGAGCTGTTCAACACGAATGTGGGGACGCTATTCTTTATTATCGATCCCAAGGCGCTGGTCGGGGACAAAGGATTTCCTTCCAAGCAGTCGAGCACCCAGATCTACCTGCTGGACCGGGAACACAAGGTGGTGTCCCACAATTCGCAAGCGGAGGTAGGCACCGAGCTGCAAGGCCTTCAATTGGATAACTCCTTGACCGACGGCAAGCTGGTGGATTGGGATAACAAGCAGTACGTCGTCCAGACCGAGCCATTGCCGGAAATTAGCGGCAGCATCGTTAGTATGGTGCCGAAGAATGAGCTGCTTAAGGACTTATGGACGATTCAGAAGCAGGAGATCGTTATCCTAGGCTTATGCCTGCTGATTCTGGCCGTTCCCTTTATGTTCATCATCAATAACATCCTGCTGCCTTTGCGGAAATTAATGTTCTTCATGACGATCGTGAAACGGGGAGATTTGCTCAAGCTCAAGCGAAGGGTTTCGCTGCAAGGCTACTTGGAGATCAGCATGATGGCCGCAGAATTCAACAGCATGCTCGATGAAATCGATCAGTTGACGCAGCGGCTGATCGAAACGAACTCCCGCTTGTACCATATCGAGCTGGAGAAGAAAAAGTCCGAGCTGGCCTTCCTGCGCAGCCAGATTCATCCGCACTTCCTGTACAATACGCTGGAAGCGATCACAGGCATCGCCGCGATGGAGGGACAGAGCAAGATCAAGACGATGACCCGTTCGCTGTCCAGTATTTTCAGATACAGCATCAAGGGGAATAATATCGTTCCGTTGGCGCAGGAGATTCGGATGATCGAAGCTTACGTGAGTATTCAGCAGATTCGCTTCGGTGATCGGTTTACCGTGCACTACCAGTTCACGGAAGAAGCGCTCGCCTATGCGGTGCCTCGGATGATCCTGCAGCCGATTGTAGAGAATGCGGTGTTCCATGGCTTCGAGCCGACGCTCAGAAAGGGAGATCTCTGGATGGAGGGATCCGTCGATGAAGAGGGGAGACTAGTGCTGACCGTGCAGGATAACGGGATAGGGATGGAGCCGGGGCGGCTTAAGGAGATTCAGGCCCTGCTGGCAGCGCCTTCTTCGATCGGCATTCATGCGGAGGATGAGCGCAGCATCGGCCTAGTGAACGTAAGCAACCGGATCAAGATCATGTACGGAGATGAATGCGGCCTACAGATAGACAGCCGTCCGGGCGAGGGGACGCATATTCGAATGACCATTGGAGAGAAGAGGGATGACCATGCATAAAGTGCTGCTGGTGGATGATGAAAGCTGGGTTGTCGAGAGCCTGAAGGATTTGATGGACTGGGGGCAATACGGCTTCGAGGTGGCGGGGCAAGCCTACAGCGGTGTCGAGGCGATGGAAGCCATCGAGCGGATTCGGCCGGATGTCGTCTTCACGGATATCCGCATGCCTGAGATGAACGGGCTGGAACTGCTGCAGCGGGCGAGGGCGCTGCCGTTCCCCCTTCATTGCGTCGTCGTTAGCGGCTATGCCGAGTTCGCTTATGTGCAGAAGGCTCTGAATTACGGGGCTGTGGCTTACTGCTTGAAGCCGTTTGACGAGATCGAGATTTCGAGCGTGCTGCTGAGGCTCGGTAAGCTGTTGCAGGCGGGCAAGCCCGCGGGTGACTCCACTGCGCTCGCTCATCTGATCGAGGACCCCAGCGGAGGCAACCGGGCTAGGCTCGAGCAGGAGCTGCTCCGTCATGGCGTCATTCAGGCGCCCGGCGACGGGATCGTGTGCGTTGTAGCGATCGGCTCGGGCGAGCTGCCCGGCATCGGCCAGCCGGCGATGAGAGCCAAGACCGGCACGTCCAAGACCGCCTATCTGCTGAGCGACAAGCAGGCAGCAGCCTTGCGCAAGCGCTGGGAGCTGGAGCAGCCTGCGGGCGTGATGGGGATCGGCATCAGCGAGACGTTGACCGAGCTGACGGAGCTCGGACGCGCGGTGTCCAGTGCAGATAATCTGGCCTACCAGTATTTTATTACCTCGAAGTCGGGTGTATACGGCAAGCATTGCTTCAAGGACGGCGAATTAAGCCAGCTGCTCCGAGAACTGAGCGACGCAGTGCGCGACCGGGAGCTCGCGGCGGCCAAGCTGATCTTCGAGCGCATCGAGGACTTATTCCGGGAAGCGTCGCTGTCTATCCGGCATGCGTTCCAGGTGTATAACATGACGATTTCCTTCCTGTTTGATCTGGGACAGACGGAGAATACGCTGTACAGCTACGAGCAGCTGGCGCAGACTTTCCATCACGTCTTCTTGATGCTGGGCGAGCTGAAGCAGCTGACGGAACGGTATTTGAAGCAGGCCCATACGGCTTCGCCCGAAACAAAGAACCAGACGTTCAATGCCATTCTGCAATTTGTCACGTCAAATTTTCAGCAGGACTTGTCCCTGCAAGGACTGTCGGAGCAGTTTTATATGAACCCGAGTTATATCAGCCAATTGTTCAAGAAGGAGGTCGGGGAGACGTTCACCATGTATGTGTCCAAGCTGCGGATTCAATATGCCTGCGAGCTGCTGAAGGATACCGACGCCTCCGTTCACGATATTGCGGAGAAGATCGGATACCATGACTATTTTTACTTTACGCGCTTATTTAAGAAAATGACTGGCAAAACACCGACTCAATATCGAGTGGAACCGCTTTCTTGAAATGAAATAGACTGATTTTAGATGTCGTATGGATTATTTTTAGAATCTTGAAAGCGTCATCTTTCAAGTTCTGAAATGGACTATTTTTAAATCAAACGTATAAATCTCGTGCATACTCCCAAAGCCGTCTGTCATGGATAATAAATATAGACTCAGTGGTAGCGCTTACGAGGAGGATTTACATGGGAACGTCATTAGGCAAGGAAATCTATAAACGAAGGTATTTGTACTTGTTGCTCCTTCCTACAGTGCTTTATTATTTATTTTTTCAATATTTCCCGATGTACGGGATCTTGTTGGCTTTTAAGGAATTTCATATCAAGGCCGGTATTTTGAACAGCCCGTGGGTGGGATTGGACAACTTCCGGGTGCTTATGGAACAGAGCGATTTTTGGCAAGCGTTTACGAATACGATCATCATCAGCGTAGGCCGGATCGTCATTGAATTTCCGGCGGCGATCATTCTTGCTCTGATGATCAACGAGGTGACTCGCGAGAAGTTTAAGCGCTTCTACCAGACGGTCTATACGTTTCCGCATTTCATCTCCTGGGTTATCATCAGCGGAATTATGCTGAACTTCCTGGGCGAGTCGGGCGTACTGAACCAACTGATAGCTTTCCTCGGCTTTGAGAAATATGCATTCCTGACGGATGCGGAGTTATTCAGACCCATCCTGTTCCTGTCGAACATGTGGAAGGAAATCGGCTGGAGCGCCATTATTTATTTGGCGGCGATCGCCGGGATTAACCCGGAGCTGTATGAAGCCGCTTACGTCGATGGTGCTAATCGCTTTCAGCAGCTGCTCGCGGTCACCTGGCCTTCGATTCGCGGTACAGCGGCGATCCTGCTGATCCTGGCGGTGGGCAATGCGATGAACGGCGGCTTCGAGCAGATCTTCAACCTGTACAACCCGGGCGTCTACAAGACCGGCGATATTATCGATACGTATGTCTACCGTTCCTCATTCGGAGGCGGACTCAGCTTCGGAGTGACCACGGCGGTCGGATTGTTCAAGGCGGTCATTAACTTTGTCCTTCTGTACACGGCTAACTATATGGTCAAACGACTCGGCGGGGAGGGGCTGCTGTAATGGATGCACCGGTACAACAACAGCAAGCGGCCACTGCGGTCGAGTCCAAGGCCAAGCGCCGTGGGAAAGCCAATCTTGCAGATGTGCTCATTCACGCGGTTCTTATTCTGCTGACGATCTGCATGATCTTTCCTTTCTACAACGTCATTCTGATGTCTTTCAGCGATGCGACCGCGATTTCCAAGCAAGTCGTGTATTTGGTCCCTACAAACTTCGATTTCTCGGCTTACAAGTATATTTTCAGTGAACCGCGCTTCTTGAAAGCGTTCCAAGTGACGCTGTTCGTGACGGTTGTCGGTACAGCGGTGAATATGTTTGTCACCGTAACGGGAGCCTATGTGTTATCCAAGAAGGGCATCCCCGGGCTCAAGTGGGTCATGTCAGCTATTATCTTCACGCTGTTTTTCAACGGCGGACTCATTCCGCTGTACCTGACGATGAAGAACTTCGGCTTGGTCAACAATCTGCTGGTCATGGTTCTTCCCGTAGCCGTCAATACGTTCTATATGATTATCTGTATTTCCTTCTTCCGGACGCTGCCTGCAGCTTTGGAGGAATCGGCCACGATTGACGGAGCTAACGACATGCAAGTGCTCTATCATATTATGCTGCCGGTGGCCAAGCCGATGATCGCAACCATCGCGCTCTTCTATGCCGTAGACCGCTGGAATGAATGGTGGTATGGCGTCTTGTTTATGACCAACGTGAACTTGCTGCCTTTGCAGGCTCTGCTGCGCGAGGTTCTGACGAATTACCAGCAGCTGCTTACCAATATTAGTGTAAGCATTGTCATCTCGGACAAATCCAATGTGCATCCGGAGATGCTCAAGATGGCGGTTCTGGTGGTCAGCGCGCTGCCGATCATCTGCCTGTATCCATTCTTGCAGAAGTATTTCACCAAGGGCGTCATGATTGGCTCGATCAAAGGTTAGGCTAGGTAGTAAAAGCAGCTCATGCTTTTATTATAAAACGTAATCATTCACGTACCTTATTAAGGGGGAAGACAAAAAGATGAAGAAGGCCAAATGGATCGGCGCCGCCTCGATGAGCGCGGTCATGCTCACCACGCTGTTAACCGCTTGTCAATCGGGAACGTCCACGGAAACGAAGCCCTCCGGCGCTGCGCCGGAGACGGCTGCGGGGGACGGCTCGTTCAAGGAGCATATGGATATTTCCGTCTCATGGTGGGGGATTGGCGTAGGGTTTGAAAAACGCGACGAAGTCCTGCAAAAAATCGAGAAGGACTTCAACGTGACATTCAAGCCGATGGATATCGGCTGGGACAACTACAAGGAAAAGTCTCAGGTCTGGGCCGCGTCGGGTCAACTGCCGGACATCATCACCCACAGTATGACCACGGACAGCCCGGCTACGTATAACGAGTGGGTCAATCAGAAGCTGATTCGCCCGCTGCCGGATAACCTGAGCCAGTATCCCAATGTTCAGCAAATTACGAAGGTCGAAGGGGTGCAGGGGATTGCCCGTAACGGCAAGCTGTATGCGTTGCCGCGGATGACCTTCCCGGTCAGCGACATGCAGAGTGTTTGGGCGGTGGACCGCGCGATCTTCGTACGTAAGGACTGGATGGAGAAGCTGGGGATTCAAGATCCTAAAAACTTCAATGAATTTAAAGACATGCTGAAAGCGTTTACGGAGAAAGACCCTGATGGCAACGGCAAGAACGATACGACGGGTATCGTCATGAATACGCTTGGTTACTTCAAGTCCGTCTTCGTGCCGACCTTCCCTGAGTTCGGCAACCGCGGCTGGCTGAAGGAAGACGGCAAGTGGATTCCTTTCTTTGCTTCCAAGAAGATGGACGAGGTTGTCACCCAGGCCCGCAGCCTGTATGCGGAGCGCGCGCTTGATCCGGACTTCGCCGTACAGAAGGCTGGCGAAGCCAACCAGAAGTTCTATCAGAACAAAGCGGGAGCCTTCGCCTTCAAGGTGGACGGCGTAACCGGTGCGACCGGCGTCAAGGCGGAGTGGGAGAAAAACAATCCGGGTAAAAACTTCTATGACTTTGTGAAAATCATCCACCTGTGGCCGGATGCAGGCGGTACCGTGTACCGGAACGTCAACACGCCATGGTGGTCTGAGACGATGATCAACGCGGATGTCGACGACAAGAAATTGGACCGCATCCTGCGCATCTATGACTGGCTGCTTTCGCCGCAAGGCAAGGAGCTATTCGACTACGGCATCGCTGGCAAGGACTTCACGAAGGACGGCGACAAGATCACCGTTACTCGCGAGAAGGACCCAAGCGGTCAATACATCGACCTGAAGAAGAAGTATCCGTCCATGGATATTATCTCGCAGATGGCCTTCTGGAGAAATGCGAGCGTCATCGAGGACAGCCCGGCTAACCGTGCGGCATTCGGCGACAGCACCGTTCAATTCATCCAGAATGAGCTGAAATGGCAGATGACTAATGCTAAGCCGATCCCTACAGCCTTCGAACTCTTCACGATGTCTTCGAAGGCCAAGGATAAGCTGTCGACGATCAACTTCGATGATGATTTCATCAAGGTGATCCTGGGCAAGGATGATCCAGTGAAGATGTGGCATGACACACTCAAGGGCTACGACAGCAAGGGCCTGCAGCAGGCGATTACGGAAGTTACTGCCGAGATGGCCAAGCTGAACAAGTAACAGCAAGCACCGGGAACAAGTTCTGCATCGGTAGAGGTGCAGAACTTTTCCTTGTTTCAACTTCAAGACGAAGGGAAGCGTGAACCTGATGACCATGTCTCATATGGAAAGTACACCGGCACCTGCGGTGATCCGCGTGACGGATTATGGAGCCGTACCCGGCTCCGGGCAGGATGCCGGGCCGGCGGTTCAGCGGGCGATCCTGGCGGTTCAAGCCGCGTCAGGCCCCGTCGTACTGGAGTTTCCGACAGGCCGCTACGACTTTTATCCTGAGCAAGCCTCTAAGTTCCCGTACTACATCTCCAACACGGCGTCGGAAGTGGAGAATCCGGATGTGAAGAAGACGATCGGCCTCTGGCTGCAAGATGTCCGGGGGCTGACCGTGGACGGCCAAGGATCTCGGTTTGTCTTTCACGGCAAGATGACGATGATCGTGCTGGACGGATGCGAGGATGTGATCCTGCGTAATTTTAGCACCGACTTCGAACGGCCGACGATGTCGGAGTTCACGGTGGAAGCGGTGGGCGGTGACTATTTGGACGTATGCGTTCATCCAGATTCGTGGTACTCGCTGGACAATGGCAAGCTGAACTGGGTCGGGGAGGGCTGGAGCTACACAGATGGGCCTGCGCAGCAGTATGACCCGGAAACGAATACGACCTGGCGTGTGGACAATCCGGTTACCGAGGCTTCGCGGGTCGAGCCATTGGCGGGCACGACAGGCGGCTCTGACCGGTTGCGGCTGTATTATGACCGTGTGCCGGATACGCAGATCGGCCGAGTCTATCAGATGCGGGACGGGATTCGCGATCAGGTCGGCGTCTTTATTAACCGGAGCCGCAACGTCGTGATGACCGGCTTGCGCGTGCACTACATGCATGGCCTCGGTATCGTAGGCCAGCTTAGCGAGGATGTGCTGCTGGACGGACTGCGTCTGGCTCCCTGCGAAGAGAGCGGACGCACCTGCGCAGCGTTCGCCGACTTCGTGCATATGTCCGGCTGCCGCGGGAAGATCACGGTGACGAATTCGTACTTCGAAGGCGCACACGACGATGTGATCAATGTGCACGGTACGTATCTGAGGATCGTGGGCCAGCCCGGTCACCGCCAGCTTCTCGTCCGGTATATGCATCATCAGACGTATGGCTTCCAAAGCTTCTACCCGGGAGATCGCATCGAGTTCGTGCGCGGGATATCGCTCATTGGTTATGGCAGCGGCACGGTCATGGCTTCGGAATTCCGCAGCCCGCGAGAGCTGCTGCTGACGCTGCAGGACGATGTACCGGACGGCATTAGAGCAGATGATGTTGTGGAGAACGTGACGTGGATCGCGGAGGTTGAGGTGCGGGGCAATCGCTTCTTGCGCATCCCGACGCGTGGGGTGCTGGCGACGACGAGGAAGAAGGTCTTGATCGAGAACAACGATTTCGAAGGCATGAGGATGAGCGGTGTGCTGATTGCGGGGGATGCGGAGAGTTGGTATGAATCCGGCCGGGTGGAGGATGTGACCATCTCCGGCAACCGGTTTATCCGCTGCGGAGCCCCGGTGATCCGCATCGAGCCCGAGAATACGGTGGTTAGTGCCGATCAGCCTGTCCACCGGCAGATTCGGGTGGAAAGCAATCGGTTTGTGCTGAGCGAGCTTCCCGTACTGGCGGCCAAGAGCACGCGAGATTTGCAGTTTGTTCGCAATGAAGTGGAGCTGCCTGTGCAGGCCGCGCAGCAGGGAAAGCAGTTGGAACAACAGGACTCCGTCATACAGCTGGAGGCTTGCACCCAGGTAACGATCGAGGACAATAGCTGGACAGAGGGAGCGGCTATGAAGCGAATCAAGCTGGAGAGGATGCCGAGCGAAGAGGTCGCTGTGGCCGAGGGAGAGGGGCTGCAGCTGCCAGGTAACTAGGCTAAGCTAAGCTTAGTTAAGCTGGGCTGGGCCCAAGCTGAGCCCGAAGGAATAAGCTTCGGCGATTCGACAAGGAGATGAAGGATATGTTACTAAGCTACAAGAAGCCGTCCAAGGCATGGACGGAGGCCTTGCCGCTGGGCAACGGACGCCTCGGCGCGATGGTCTTCGGAGGCGTTGAGCAGGAGCTGCTGCAGCTCAACGAAGATACGCTATGGTCGGGACCGCCGCTGGATTGGAACAATCCGAGGGCCCAGGAGGTGCTGCCGAAGGTCCGTCGCCTCTTGGCGGAGGAGCGCTTCCTGGAAGCCGACCAGCTCAGCCGAAGCATGCTCGGGCCCAATACGCAATCTTATCTGCCGCTGGGCTCACTGCATCTGAAGTTTGACCACGGAGATATGACGCAGCACTATACACGCAGGCTGGACCTGACCGAGAGTGTTTGTCAGGTCGATTACCGGATCGGCGAGGTGACGTACACGCGCGAGGTCTTCATTTCGCATCCGGATCAGGTCCTCGTCATCCGGCTGCAGGCCAGCCATCGCGGGATGCTGAGCTTTCACGCCAGGCTGGACAGTCTGCTTAGGTATGAGACGTCTGCCGACGGGCCAGATCTGGTGCTTCGCGGCGTCGCTCCCGAGCATGTCGATCCCAAATACCACGTGAGCGATCAGCCTATCGTCTACGGTCCGCTTGAGACCACGCCGGCGATCCGTTTCGAAGGCCGGCTTGCGGCGGTACTGGAGGAGGGGACGCTGCGAGCGGATGCCAGCGGACTCCATATTCTCGGTGCGACCAGCGCGACGCTGTACTTCAGCGCAGCTACCAGCTTCCACCTGACAGCCGATTATCAGGCGGACGCGACAGGGCAAGATCCGTCAGCTTTGGCCAAGCGCCATCTAGAAGCAGCCTTGAAGCTTTCTTACGAAGAGATCCGGCAGCGCCATATCGAGGATTACCAGCGCCTGTTCAACCGGGTCCGGCTGGATCTGGGGAAGTCCCTGGCGCCGGAGGACCTCCCTACTGATCAGCGGGTTGCCGTATACGGCGCCAGCGACCCGGGGCTGGTTAAGCTGATCTTCGATTACGGCCGCTATCTGATGATCGCGTCCTCCCGTCCCGGTACGCAGCCCGCCAACCTGCAGGGCATCTGGAACAACGAGACGCGTCCACCGTGGAGCAGCAACTGGACGCTGAATATCAATACCGAGATGAATTATTGGCCTGCGGAATCATGCAACCTGGCGGAATGCCATGCCCCGCTGTTGGCACTGATCGAGCGCCTGTCGGTCAGCGGGGAGCAAACAGCCCTCGACAATTATGGAGCACGCGGCTGGACGGCCCATCATAACAGCGATATTTGGGGGCATACGGCCCCGGTCGGAGGCGATCCGGTATGGGCGCTATGGCCGATGGGCGGGGCTTGGCTGGCGCAGCATCTATGGGAGCACTATGCGTTCGGCCTCGATATGACGTATCTGCGGGACAAGGCCTATCCGCTTATGAAGCAATCAGCTCTGTTTTATTTGGATTGGCTTATCGAAGACGAGGCTGGGTACCTCGTCACATCGCCATCGACCTCACCCGAGCATAAATTTCACACTCAAGGAGGGAAGAGCGCCGTGAGCGTCGCGTCGACGATGGATATGGCGCTCATCTGGGATTTATTCACCAATTGCATCGAGGCCTCCTTCACACTGGACACAGATGAAGCTTTCCGCGACGAGCTGATCCTGGCCCGCAAGCGCCTGTATCCGATACAGATCGGCGTGCACGGACATCTGCAGGAATGGTTCCGGGACTTCGAAGACGAGGATGTCCATCACCGTCATGTCTCGCATCTGTTCGGCGTTTACCCAGGGCGGCAGTTGACGGCCGAGTCGACGCCCGAGTTCTATCAAGCGGCCCGGCAATCGCTGGAGCGGCGCGGCGACGGAGGAACGGGCTGGAGCCTGGGCTGGAAGGTATCGCTATGGGCGAGATTCCGGGAAGGAGACCGGGCGCTGCAGCTGATCTCGAATTTGCTGCAGCTGGTCAAGCCGGATGAGGCCCAGGAGAATAAAGGTGGGGTGTATGCGAATTTATTCGATGCGCATCCTCCGTTCCAGATTGACGGCAACTTCGCCGCCACAGCCGGTATCGCCGAACTGCTGCTGCAGTCGCATCAAGGGGTTCTGGAGCTGCTACCGGCGCTGCCGGACGCCTGGGCCCGGGGCTCGATCCGAGGTCTGCGGGCGCGCGGAGGGTTCGAAGTCGATATCCAGTGGGAAGCGAATAAGCTGGTGCAAGCGGAGATTTCCTCTCTGCATGGGGGGCTCTGCAAAATTCGCGGGGGATCAGCTATGCAAGTACGCCTAGGGGATGTTTCCATTCCTACAGAGCAGTTAGAGTCTGGCGTGTTGACGTTCCTGGCGGAAGCAGGGAAGCGGTATATCTTGACATTAGAGCAATAGCAAGCGAGGAAAGGCCACCTGCCGACAGGTGGCTTTTCCTAGGTAAGTCAATCGTTTAATCCTTTCCCGCTCAGAATTTGCTGTACATATTTGTCAACCCTGGATTCTCGAGTTTTGGATTGCTTGGGTGCGGAGAAATAAAGCAGATACGCTCTTTGCCGTCAGGCGTTAAGGCTTCAAAGGCTGTTTTCAAGGCAGGGTTTTCATCGAATTTATGTTGAAGTTCTTCAGGAATGGCATATTCGGTGTTCTTTTTAAAATTGACCTCCAAGCCGGTTCTTTCAACCTCTGTGGCTTGATGAATATACGATTTCAAGACGTATTCCATCTCCATGATTTCTTGAATCTGGGTGAACCGAATCTGCCGCGCCGCCTGAACATTCTCGGTTTGTTGGATCAGAATGCCATGGGGATCTTGTAACAAAGCACCTTTCATAAATAGAATCGCACAGTATTCTTTAAACCCCTGGATGAGCACGATGTTTTCATGGTTTCAACTCTACTTGCCTGATTAGTTTGTCCTCTCTGTATCTTATAGATTCAATTCCATTGCTTTTTGGGGGATTGTACAGCTTGCGGTTCTTGTTTGATGCTTGGTAAGACGCAGGCAGAATATGCATATAGATGCTTGGACCATGGGAAATGTAAGCATGTATAAGTATGTTCAATTAAGGATACACCGGGTAAAGATGCCATGCAGATGGCGATGCGGATCATAGGGCAACACTCAGAAGCTCTGTCAGGACAGCTTTTGCCATGCCGGTCAGGTTCACTCTGCGTTCACACTTTTTTGGTATGCTATCCCACGAAAGTCATGACGGAGCTATCAAAATAGAGTGAACGCCGGAGGTTGATTATGTTATCTTGGATGAGAAAGATATCTTGCCCGACATTAGTATTGGCGCTAGTGGTCGCAATGGCGGGGACGAGTTGGCTGGGAGCGCAGGCGTCAGTGTCGGCAGCCCCATTGGATAAAGGAAGGGAAGCGGCTGCGGATCTGAATGACACAGCCGGGCTCGCCGCATTCATCGACGGCATCATGAATGTGCATATGGACAGCTTCAAGATCCCGGGTGCTGTCATCTCCATCGTCAAGGATGGCAAGATCTTGCTGGCCAAGGGCTTTGGGCAAGCCAATATGGAAGAGAGCAAGCCCGTCGACCCGGAGACTAGCCTGTTTCGGATTGCTTCGACGACGAAGCTGTTTACCTGGACCGCTGTGATGCAGTTGGTCGAGCAGGGCAAGATCGACCTGGATGCCGATGTGAATACGTATCTCAAGACCGTGAAGATACCGGCCACCTATCCGCAGCCTGTGACGGTGCATCATCTGATGACCCATACCGCCGGGTTCGAGGAGGGGGGCGTCGGTTATCAAATTACTACCGACCCGGCGAAGCTGCCGGTATCGATCTCGGGGACGCTGGCCAAGCATATGCCGGAGCGGGTTCGTCCTCCGGGCGAGATGATGTCTTATTCCAACTACGGGACGGCCTTGGCGGGACTGATCGTCGAGGAGGTAAGCGGCCTTGAGTATAATGACTATATTCAGAAGAATATCTTTGATCCGCTAAACATGAAATATGCGACAACCCATGAGCCCGTCCCGGCAGCGCTGAAGCGTTATGAAGTGCTGGGCTATGCCAGGGAGAACGGCCGCTTCGCCACCCAGCCGCCCACGTTCGAGGGAGGCTTTCGGCCAGCCGGATCGGCGTCTGTATCGGCGGTGGATATGGCTCATTTCATGATCGCCCATCTGCAGGACGGGCAGTACGGCAACCAGCGGATTCTCAAGCAGGAAACCGCCCAATTGATGCATGCTCCTGCCTTTAAGTTCCATGAACGTTTACCCGGCATGGCGCTTGGCTTCTACGAGCTGCACATGAATGGGCTGCGCGTGATCTCCCATGGCGGCGCCGACCCGCTATTTAATACGGAGCTGTATCTAGTGCCTGACAAGCAACTCGGCATGTTCATATCGTACAGCGGCGGAGAAAGCGGAGGTGCGGCGAACGCATTGACCGGCGTGTTTTTCGACCGATATTATCCGGCCCAGGAGACTAAGCTGTCTCCTGTATCCGATGAGCTTAAGAACAACGTGCAGAAATATGCGGGAGCCTATCAATTTGTGCGCAGCAATCATAGCAAGATCGATAAGTTCTACAGCTTCATGGCCCAGATGAATGTGGAGGCTACCTCAGATAACCATCTGACCATGGGGAGCGGTGTCGAGCAGCAAGTATTCGCTCCGATCGGACCGGATATATTTCAGGAGGTCGGGGGCACGCACCAGATCGCCTTCCGCACGGATGCATCGGGCGAAGTCACGCATTTGTTTATCGACTTTCTTTCGTCGGAGCCGCTCGAACGCAGGCCGCTCATCAACCAGACGATGTTCTGGTTTCCACTGCTGGGGATCTCGGCTTTTCTATTCCTTACCGTATTGCTGGGAGTCGCGTATCGCAGGCGCCAGATCAAGGCGATGCCGAAGGCTCAGAGACGGGCTGTCCGGTTGTCGGCGGCTACGGCCGCCTGGGCACTGCTAACTATGGCCGGGACGTTTACCGTGGTTTTGAACATGGGGCTGGTGGATAGGCTTAGCCGGATTACGACCGCGCTCAACCTTTACCTGTTCATGCCCATCCTACTCGTAGGACTGACTTTGGCGATGCTGGCTACCATGGTGATCGCTTGGAAAAACAACTACTGGAGTGTACTGAAGCGTGTGCATTTCACCCTGGTGGCGCTGGCGGCGGTCGTGATGAGTGTATTCTTCTATCACTGGAACTTGTTAGGCTGGCAGTTTGGCTAAAGCCATCATCCGCCGATGGACAGAGGAACAACGATAGAGCAGGGAGGACTGCATGCTTATGGCCAAAATCCTGATCGCGGATGACGATGCGCATATCCGTGAGCTAATCACTTTATTCCTGCGGAATGAAGGCTTCGAGATCGTAGAAGCGGGAGACGGCGAGGAAGCTCTTGCTATCATCGAAAACTCCCGAATCGATCTGGTGATCCTGGATATCATGATGCCGGTGATGGATGGCTGGGAATTATGCAAGGAAATCCGGCGCGTCCATGCTGACATTCCTCTGCTGATGGTTACGGTCCAAGGTGAGGCGGGACATCGGGTAAAAGGGTTCCAGCTTGGGACAGACGATTACTTGACCAAGCCGTTCAATCCGCTGGAGCTCGTACTTAGGGTCAAGGCGTTACTGAAGCGCTATATGATCGTCTCTTCGCAGACCGTGCAACTGGGTGGAATCGTACTGAATCGCCGCAATTATCAGGTGATAAGGGGAGACGAGATGTTTACGCTGCCGCTAAAGGAGTTCGAGCTGCTCTTCAAGCTGGCTAACCATCCCGGGCAAATCTTTACCCGCGAGCAGTTGATCTCGCAGATCTGGGGGATGAACTACGAGGGCCTCGACCGGACCGTCGATGTGCATATCAAGCGGCTGAGGGAGAGGTTTGCCGGAGATACGGAGCATTTTCAGATTGAAACAGCCCGCAGTCTCGGGTACCGCTTAGTGATTCCATGATCAAGACCTTATATGTTCGCGTCATCTGGACGTTTCTGGCTGTCATTATCTTCAGCCTATTGTCGGCTTTCTTTATCGGACTTTCGCTATTCAAGAAAGAAATCAACCGTATCGGACAGAATGATATGATTGCTGTTGGCGAGGAGATTATCCGTCTCTATGAGCAAACCCGGCCCGAGGACTGGAAGGGGTTCATCCAGAGTATGGTGAACGTATCGGCTCACCCGATTCATATGTATGATGCTTCGGGCCATGCCACGTTCTATGATCTGAACCAATCCCGAATGGCTCCAATCACGCCGGAGGCCGTCCAGCAGGTGCTGCAGGGACAAGTTTACCGCTCTCCCGCGGATGTGGACCAAACATTCGTCGGCTTGCCCTTTGCCTTCGACGGGCGGCCGCATGCGATGTTCATGCAATATTCCCCGCAGAACGAAAATATCCTGAACCGGATGATGCTGATCGTGCTGCTGCTCGGCCTGTTGATCGGAAGTGTATGCATTCTCGCAGCAGCCCGGTACCTGGTGAAGCCTCTTCAGGTCTTGACACAAGCGACCAAGCGATTGGCGAAGGGTGATTTCAATGTGGAGATCAAGACCAAGCGAGCCGATGAAGTCGGTGCCTTGACTCAAAGCTTCAATGAAATGGCGAGCGAGCTGAAGCAGCTCGAGCAGATGCGTCAGGACTTCGTCTCGAATGTCTCTCACGAAATTCAAACTCCGCTAACGTCCATCTCCGGGTTCGCCCTGGCTATGAAGAATAACAAGCTGGTAGCGGAGGACGACCGGGATTATTATCTGGATATTATTCTTACGGAGAGTGAGCGGCTCTCCAGACTGAGCGATCATCTGCTCAAGCTCGCTTCCCTGGATTCGGAGCAACATCCGTTCGAGCCCGTTACGTACAGTCTCGATGAGCAAATCCGGCAAGTCGTCGTCACCTGCGAGCCCCAGTGGTCGGCGAAGGGTATCCGCATCGAGCTGGAGCTGGAGGACGCCGTCATGATCACGGCTGACCGGGATCTGCTGAGCCAGGTATGGATGAATCTGCTCGGCAACAGCATCAAGTTTACGCCGGAGGGCGGGCTGATCGATATCCGATTGATCCATTCGGCTGCTGAGATTTGCTTCACGATCACCGATTCCGGGATTGGAATCGCCCCGGAGCATCTTCATCATGTGTTCGAGCGGTTCTACAAGACGGACCGTTCGCGAAACCGCAAGCTCGGCGGGAACGGCCTGGGGCTTGCTATCGTGAAGAAAATCATCACCCTTCACCAGGGGAGGGTAGCTATAAAAAGCGAGGTAGGCCAAGGGACGACCGTGTCGGTTCATCTTCCCCTCCGGCCAGGTCAAGGCTAATCCGCTCTGCCATGAGGCCAAAACGCTCAGAATCGAAAGGCGGTCAGCCGGCATTCGAAAAAATTTGTTCAGCGTTTGGAGAAACCGCGATAGCTTGATGCTGCGCGGTTTTTCTGCGTAGAAGGCTGATTGTTTTCATTATTCTTTCATTGGACGGTGCTACAATGACCTCATCAGGAAACCATGGGATTGACTACTTGAGGACAGGGAGATGTCGAATGAACGTGAAGAAGAGGGTCTTGCCTTTAGCCGGCATGTTTGTACTGGGGATCATAGGCGGATCGGCGCTGATGTACAACGATACGGTGTACCATTCGATCCGGGAGGTGCTGGATCAGGGAGCGACGCAAAATGCCATCGGAAGCAATCCGGGCATAACGCCCCAGAGTCTCTCCAGCATGGATATCGAAACGGCAATGCTGCTGGTACAGTCGAATCGGGCTGCTTTGATGGACAACCAATTTAACGATCAACTGAATGCGGTCAAGCTGAAAACCGAGGAATTAGCCAAGCAGAATGCGGTGCTGGCTGTGATCAAAGCTGAACTGGCCAAGATTTCGCCGGATGCGAAGTCCACGGATAAGATCTCGGCTTCAGCCGAGCTGACGACGGCATTAAGTCAAGCAAATATCGTTGCTTCGTTGAAAGTGAAGGGGGATCTGGATACCCTTCATCAGCAAATGCTCAGCAAAGTCGACGCCATAAATAATGCTCTGCAGATGGATATGCTCAGGTTGCAAAGCTTAATGACTAAACGGAATGAGGCTTTGGTGGAGACAACAAATCTGTTGGAAAAAAAGGCGACTAGACCTCCGGTCGTATTGGACCGTATGAGATAAGGCTTGATTCTAGAAGCAGGAGAGAAAGCCCGGCGCGGGAGCCGAATCCCGCGCTTTTATTCGTCTTAGATAGCTTCATCAGGCTTCAAGACGATGATCAGAGAGGGCGGACTCCGCTTGTCTGGGGGACAGCTGCAGCGGATCGCGAACGTTCAGGCGCTGTTCGGGGGCGCCGGCATTCTCACATTCGACTCGGAGAAGCGGTGATCAAGGTGGGTACTGTCTGTCCGTAATGGGTCCGAAATCCATCCGTCGACAGGGCTAAGCGAAGATGTTATCCTACCTTTATCAACGCAGAGAATTGTCGAAGGGGGTCCCGGGTCCCGGGGTTCGATAGTCCTGGGTACAAGGGGGGGCGTCAGAGTGGACACTCGACAATGGATGGCGGGAACGCTTTTTATAGCAACGGCGCTTATGCTGTTCGTCGCTTATCTATCTTACCGGAAACGCCATCTGCCGGTGGCCAAGACGATGATTCTAATCATGCTGGCAGCCGCCTTCTATGCGTTCGGCTACGGACTCGAGGTGCTCAGCCGGAATCTGAGCGAGGTGAAGCTGTCGCTTCGGATTCAATACCTGGGCATCCCCTTCGTCACGACGCTCTGGTTCTTCCAGGTCGTGCAGTTCACCGGGACGGCGGCCCGTTACCGCAAGCGTCTAGCTGCCGCTCTGTTTGTGATCCCCATAGCCGTCTTCGGCTTCCACCTGACCAATGACTGGCATCATCTCGTCTATGAGCGCTATGACTTGAACACACAAGGCACGCTTCCTCTGTATACAACGGTCAAGGGACTTTGGTATAAGATCCACACGCTTTACAATTATTCCGTACTGCTGTGCGGGATTCTGCTGTTCATCCCGATGTACTGGCGGGCTTTGCCCCATGTGCGCAAGCAAATCGTCGTCCTTCTGCTGGGCGCGCTGGCCCCTATGTTCTGCAACTTGTTCTTCTGGACCGGACTTACCGTAGATCTGACGCCGTTTGGCTTCGCCGTCTCGGGAGTCGCCTATGTCTGGGGCATTCTCCGCTTTAACCTGCTCCGCCTCACGCCGCTGGCGATGGCCAAGGTATTCGAGACGATCCGTGAAGGCGTGGTTCTGCTGGATTACGAGGATCGGATCGTCAGTTATAACCGGGCGGCCCAAGAGGTGCTGCCGGAGCTTGGCCGGACAGTCCGCTATCCCGTCGAAATGGAGAGGATACTGGTGGAGAGTCCTGAGCTGCTGGCACGCATCCGCGCCGCAAGCGGTGGAGACGAGCGGTTCCCGTTCCACCGGATGCAGGCGGGGCGGAACAAGTACTACAACTGCAGCTTATCGCCGATCTATGATTCGGGTGAGGTGCTGATCGGCCGGATGCTGATGTTCAACGATATTACAGAGCTGAAGGAAAGCGAGGCCCGGCTGCGTGAGAACGCCCGCCAGTTGTCCGAGCTTAACGCGTTCAAGGACAAGCTGTTCACGGTTGTCGCGCACGATATTCGCGATCCGATCGCGCTGCTCGTCAGCTTGACCGAGCTGCTGGGCGACGAGCTGGCGGCCGCCGACTTCGAGCATGCGGAATTGGTACGGGAGCTTAAGGGACAGGTGCAGAGCACCTTCCACCTCGTGGAGAATTTGCTGGACTGGTACCGCAGCCAGAAGGGGAAGGTTGTGTTTCGCCCGCTGGGCTGGAATTTGCAGCAGGTGGTCCGCCAGGCTCTATTGCTGTCCGGCATCAAGGCGGGCATGAAGCAGATTCGCATGACGGAGAGCATCGACGAGCGGTTCATGGTCAGAGCGGATAAAGAGATGCTCGATCTGATCCTGCGGAATCTGCTTTCCAACGCGATTAAGTTTACCGGCATTGGCGGAGCTATCGAGATCGGGGCTGTGCTGGAGGGCGAGCGGATCATCGTGTCTGTTCGCGACAATGGAGCGGGGATCGATGAACAGACCTCCGAATTGCTTCGTCTGGAGGAGCCGTTCTTGAAGGTCATGGTGGCCGCTGAGGAGTCGGGGGATACGAGATTCGGACTGGCGCTGACCCGCGAGTTTGTCCGTATCCATGGAGGAAGCCTTTGGTTCGAGAGCGAGCCGGGGACGGGAACGATCTTCTCCTTCAGCTTGCCGGTCTCGGCAGGTGAGCGGGACGCGCCGGAGAACGGCGGATTGGAGGAACAGATGGATGAAGGTTATCTTGGTGGACGATGAACCTACGATGCATTTGATTTTGCGTAAAATGCTGGATAAGCTGCCCGGCATTCATGTTGCGGGTGCTTTTACGGATACGAAGTCGGCAGCCTCCTTTCTCAGCGAGCATACGGATATCGGGCTGGCCTTCGTCGACATCTCGATGCCGGGTGGAAGCGGCATGGAGTTCGCCGCCCGGATGGAAGACGCGGACTCGCCGCTGCAGATTGTCTTCGTCACGTCGCACAAGGAGTTTGCGCTGGAAGCGTATGAGCTGTCTGTGCTGGATTATCTGGTCAAGCCCGTGTCCCAGGAGCGGCTGCAGCGGACCGTCCATCGTGCGATGACGAACCAGCGCGTGAGCCGCCAATCGCCATCGTTATCGGCTCCGGCTTCCACAGATTCTCCCAAGATCATCCTTACGATGCTCGGCGACGTGGCGGTGAGCAGTGAAGCGGGGCGCGTTAAGTGGATCTCGCGGAAGTGCGCGGAGCTGTTCGCGTATCTGCTGTTGTACCGGGGCAAACGCATTCCCCGTTCCCGGCTGGTCACGGATATTTTCGGAGGGATGCACCAGGGAGGCGCAGAAAGCTATCTGAATACAACCGTGTATCAGCTGCGCAAATCGTTGGAACCGCTGGGTCTGCGTGAAGCGGTGCGTTCGGAGAACGATGGCTACGCGCTGGAATTGAAAGATCCGGCGATCGATTATTTGGAATTCGAACAGCAAGCGGAGAAGCTACAAGTCATGGACTATCGAAATGTGGAGCAGGCGCTCCACATCGAGCGGTTGTATACCGGTGATCTGTTCGGGGACAAGGCCTATGTGTGGGCTATTCACGAAACGGAGCGCTACGCGGAATTATATGCGGCCTTCGTCAAGCGGCTGGCCGAGGTGCTGATCTCGCTGCGGAATACGGCCCATGCCTCCAAGCTGCTGCTTAAGCTGAACGAGCGCAATCCGCTGGACGAATCGGTGATTCGCCTGCTCATGACGATCCGGGAGATGAACGGGGACAAGAAAGGATTAACCGCTCTGTATACCGGGTATGTCCGGCTGCTCGGCCGGGAACTGGGCATCCGCCCGTCCGAGGAGCTGATCCAGCATTACGATTTGCTGGTCAGCCGGTTATCTAACAAAAAATAAATATTTCCATCCGTCGACAAAAACCGCGAAAGCTTGATGCTTCGCGGTTTTTGTCTATGTGGGACCGTTCTTTTCATTATTCTTTCAGTGGGCCTCTGTAGACTTACGTTAGAGAAGCTATAGATGGAGAGGAGAAATGGAATGCGCTCATCAGGAAATAAAGTCATGATCATGCTCTTGACGGTGATGATGGTGTTGGGAACCGGTATGGGAGGCTTCAGGGGAAGCGGCAAAGCATACGCCGCAGGTGCAGGCGACTTTAGCGGAGATGGTTCCTCGGGAACCCCCTATCTTGTCGGAACGGCCGATCAGTTAAATAAGATCAGGGGGAGCTATCTGGGGCCCGGCCTGTATTTCAAGCTGAACGGCGATATAGATCTGAGCGGCTATTCCCACTGGGCCCCGATCGGAGATGACAATACTCCCTTTCAAGGGCACATGGATGGCAACGGCCACACCATTACGGGATTGACGATCAATAGGCCTGACGCGGATTATTCGGGTCTGTTCGGCTACATCGATACGGATAGTACAGTCTCAGGTATGAAGCTGGAGCAAGTCTCGGTGAAAGGCTGGCAATTCACAGGGGGATTGGTCGGATACAACAATGGAGGAAGCATCAGCAGCAGCTACGCCTCAGGGAATGTAAGCGGCATGTATAATGTCGGCGGTCTGTTAGGTTATAACGCGGGCGGTCAGATTGACGGTAGTCACGCCTTAGGAACGGTGACCGGTGCTGACAATAGTGTTCAATTAGGGGGCTTGGTCGGTAACTCGACCGGATCGGCTTGGGAGATCAGCAACAGCTATGCTTCTGTCGTGGTCAAGGGGGGAAGAAATAGCACCGAGGTCGGAGGCTTGGCTGGCGGGGTCTCCGATGGGAAGATTAGTAACAGCTATGCTCTAGGGGATGTGAGCGGCGGCAGGCGAAGTAAAAACGTAGGCGGCCTGGTGGGTGTGAATGACTCGACCAAAATTATCAGCAGCTACGCATCAGGTCATGTCAGTGGAACGACTAGAGTCGGCGGCTTGGTCGGCAATGAATCGACGGGGGAAGAGATCACCGATAGCTACGCCACAGGAAACGTAAGCGGAGAAGAGCACGTAGGCGGCCTGATCGGCCGGAATCTCCGTGGAACCATCCGTGGAGGCCATGCTTCAGGTGAGGTGAAAGGAAGCAATTCTAGTAATCTTGTCGGTGGCCTGGTGGGAGAAAATCTATTCGGGAAGATTAGCGACAGTCAGGCATCAGGCGCTGTCCTAAGTGGCCAAGGCAGCAACTATGTAGGCGGTCTGACAGGCCGTAACGAATCCGCAGAAATCAGCAACAGCCCGGCCTCTGGTGAGGTGAACGGATTCATGTATGTAGGTGGCTTAGTGGGTCATGACCAGGATGGCGCGATCAGCTATAGCCACGCTTCCGGGCATGTTAAGGGAGAGGACGGAGGTCTCTATATTGGCGGGCTGGTGGGTTACCACCAGAATGCGCTTATCAGCCATAGCTATGCCTTGGGGAATGTGAGCGCCGGTGGGGATAGCTTTAGCATAGGCGGCCTGGTGGGTGACAATCATGGAGAGATCCAGGCCAGCTATGCTTCGGGCAAAGTGAGCGGAGCCCATTTTGTCGGTGGCCTGGTTGGCTACACGAACGATCAACCAATTAGCACCAGCTTCGCCTCCGGAGATGTGAGCGGAGTCGAAGGCGTCGGAGGCTTAGTCGGCTATCATATGTTTAACGCCATCAGCAACAGCTACGCTTCAGGGAAAGTGAGCGGAGACGATGGAAGTACACAAGTCGGCGGGCTCATCGGCATCACCGCTTACGGGAACATCAGTAACAGCTACGTCTCAGGGAAAGTCAGCGGAAGCAGCAACGTAGGAGGCTTCATCGGTGAAGATATCTATGCTCTGACGGTCAATAGCTTCTATGATACGGTCACCACCGGACAGCCGGGCACAGGGTCGGGTACCGGCAAAGTAACGGCAGAGATGCAGGATCAGAGCACGTATGAAGCTGATATGGCTCATCGTTGGGACTTCTTGAACACCTGGGCCATCGATGCTAGGCATAATGGCGGCTACCCTTATCTGCGGGCTATTCAGGCCTATCTGGATTATGACGGGAACAAGCATACCGGCGGAACGGCGCCGGCCAACCATTCCTACATGCCCGGGACCAAAGCCGGGGTTTATTCCGGAGTGCTGAATATATCCAAGACCGGGTACGTCTTCGACGGATGGAACACGCAAGCGGATGGCAGCGGCAGTTCGTATCGCCCAGGGGATTTGTATACGATCACATCGGATACGACCTTGTATGCCAAGTGGAAGCCCGTCAGCACGATAGCGACCCTGACCTCCACGATTGGGACCGTCAGCACGGGCGGGACAACCAATGAAAGCATAACCGGCATTCCGTATGGCACAACGTTAGCTTCCTTAAAGGCTGCGATCACAACGGCGGCCGATGCGACCTTTGAGATCTACGAAGCGGACGGCACGACAGTAGCGACCGTCTTGACTTCGGAGCAGAAGATCATCGTCACCGCGCAGGACGGGACGACCAAGGTTACCTATACCGTGACGGTGGCGGCGAGCAGCGCGAAGGAAATCACGGCGTTTAGCTTCGCTGAGCAAACGGGAGCGGCCGTAATTGATGCGACGGCGCACACAGTAGCTGTTGAAGTGGCATATGGAACTAGTTTGAACGGTTTGGTGGCAGCGTTCAGTGTATCGGCAGGAGCCTTGGCGAAGGTCGGTGGTGTGGATCAGGTTAGTGGAGTGACGGCAAATGATTTCACGACTCCGGTCGTTTATGTGGTGAAAGCTGCGGACGGCAGCACGCAGAGCTGGACGGTTACGGTCAGCGTTGCGGCGAGCAGTGCGAAGGAAATCACGTCTTTTAGCTTCGTTGAGCAAACGGGAGCTGCCGTGATTGATGCAGTCGCGCACACAGTAGCGATAGAAGTGGTGCATGGAACTAGCTTGAACGGCTTGGTGGCAACGTTCAGTGTATCGGCAGGAGCTTCGGTGAAGGTCGGTGGTGTGGATCAAGTAAGTGGCTCGACGGCGAATGATTTTACCGCCCCGGTCGTTTATGTAGTGAAAGCAGCGGACGGAAGCACGCAGAACTGGGCGGTTACGGTGTCCGTTGCGGCGAGCAGTGCGAAGGAAATCACGTCGTTCAGTTTCTCCGAGCAAACGGGAGCGGCTGTGATTGATGCTGGTGCACAGACGGTAGCGATAGAAGTGTCGCATGGAACTAGCTTGAACGGTTTGGTGGCTACGTTCAGTGTATCGGCAGGAGCTACGGCTAATGTCGGTGGTTTGGATCAAGTAAGCGGCACGACCGCGAATGATTTTACCGCACCAGTTATTTATGTGGTGCAAGCAGCGAACGGAAGCACGCAGAGTTGGACGGTTACGGTATCCGTTGCGGCGAGCAGTGCGAAAGAAATCACGTCGTTCAGCTTGGCTGAGCAGACGGGAGCGGCTGTGATTGATGCGTTCGCGCATACAGTAGCGATAGAAGTAGCGCATGAAACCAGCTTGAACGGCTTGGTGTCTACGTTCAGTGTATCTACAGGAGCTTTGGCGAAGGTCGGTGGTGTGGATCAAGTAAGCGGTACGACCGCGAATGATTTCACTGCCCCAGTCGTTTATGTGGTAAAAGCGGCTGACGGCAGCACGCAGAGCTGGACGGTTACGGTTAGTGTTGCGGCGAGCAGTGCTAAGGAAATCACGTCGTTTAGCTTCGTTGAGCAAACGGGAGCGGCCGTGATTGATGCTGGCACGCATACAGTAGCGATAGAAGTGGCGCATGGAACTAGCTTGAACGGCTTGGTGTCTACGTTCGGTGTATCGGCGGGAGCTTCGGCGAAGGTCGGTGGTGTGGATCAAGTGAGTGGCTCGACCGCCAATGATTTTACCACACAAGTTATTTATGTGGTGAAAGCAGTTGACGGCAGTACGCAGAACTGGATGGTTACGGTCTGCGTAGCTGCGAGCAGTGCGAAGGAATTGACGGTGTTCAGCTTCGCTGAGCAAACCGGAGCGGCTGTGATTGATGCGGTCGCGCATACGGTAGCGATAGAAGTAGCGCATGGAACTAGCCTGAACGGCTTGGTGTCTACGTTCGGTTTATCCGCAGGAGCTTCGGTGAAGGTCGGTGGTGTGGATCAAGTAAGTGGCGCAACTGCGAATAATTTCTCGGCTCCAGTCGTTTATGTGGTGAAAGCGGCTGATGGTAGTACGCAAAACTGGACGGTTACGGTCAGTATTGCGGCGAGCAGTGCGAAGGAATTGACGTCGTTCAGCTTCGCTCAGCAAACGGGAGCTGCTGTGATTGATGCAGTCGCGCACACAGTAGCGATAGAAGTCGCACACGGAACCAGCTTGAACAGTTTGGTATCCACGTTCAGTGTATCCGCAGGAGCTTCGGCTAAGGTTGGCGGTGTGGACCAAGTAAGCGGCACGACCGCGAATGATTTCACCGCACCAGTCATTTATGTGGTGAAAGCGGCTGACGGCAGCATGCAGAACTGGACGGTTACGGTATCCGTTGCGGCGAGCAGTGCGAAGGAACTAACGGCGTTTAGCTTCGCTGAGCAAACCGGTGCAGCTGTGATTGATGCGACGACGCATACGGTGACAATTGAAGTAGCGCATGGGACCAGCTTGAACGGCTTGGTGTCCACATTCAGTGTATCCGCAGGAGCTTCGGCTAAGGTCGGCACTGTGGATCAAGTGAGCGGTACGACGGCGAACGATTTCACCGCCCCAGTCATTTATGTGGTGAAAGCGGCGGATGGTAGTACACAGAACTGGACGGTTACGGTGTCTGTTGCGGGGAGCAGCTCGAAGAAAATCACGTCGTTCAGCTTCGCTGAGCAAACGGGAGCAGCCGTGATTGATGCTACGGCGCATACGGTAGCGATAGAAGTAGTGCATGGAACTAGCTTGAACGGTTTGGTGTCCACGTTCAGTGTATCCGCAGGAGCTTCGGCTAAGGTCGGTGGTGTGGATCAAGTAAGCGACACTACGTCGAACGATTTCACGGCTCCAGTCGTTTATGTGGTGAAAGCGGCGGACGGCAGCATACAGAACTGGACGGTTACGGTCAGCATTGCCATGAGCAGCGCGAAGGAAATCACGTCGTTCAGCTTCGCTGAGCAAACGGGAGCTGCAGTGATTGATGCGGTCGCGCATACAGTGGCGATTGAAGTAGTGCATGGAACTAGCTTGAATGGCTTGGTGTCCACGTTCGGCTTATCCGCAGGAGCATCGGCGAAGGTCGGCGGCGTGGATCAAGTGAGTGGCACGACCGCGAACGATTTCACGGCTCCAGTTGTTTATGTAGTGAAAGCTGCGGACGGCAGCACGCAGAGCTGGACAGTTACGGTGACAACCGCGGCAAACAGCGCCAAGGACCTGACGGCCTTCAGTTTCCAAGGCTTAACGCCACCTATAGTAGGCATCATTAATGGTACTCAGATCGCTCTAACTGTACCGAACGGAACAGCAGTAACGTCCCTAGTGGCGACATTTACCAACTCGGCTGGATCTACGGTGACCGTAGGCTCCATCCCGCAAGTTAGCGGCACGACGGCGAACGACTTTACTTCCCCACTCACGTACACCGTCACGGCTCAGGATGGAACGAGAGCCTCCTATACGGTGGTGGTTACGCAGTCTGGTGTTGTAGGAGGCAGCCCGAGTCTAAGCAGCTTGATGCTGACGGGCGGGGGAGTGCCCCTCGTGGCTGATTCTGTCACGGGAACCACATACCAGTATAAGGTGAGTTACGCCATTTCGAGTATTAGCGTGACGGCCAGCGCTTATGATAGCCATACCCGCATCGTAGGCAGCTTGTACAACAGTGATCATGTGCTAGTAACAGGTCCTTTTCAAATAACCAGCGGTGTGGGGACCGATCCGATTCCTCTCGCTGTAGGCGGTAACCGATTGGAGCTAGTCCTAACCGCTGTTGACGGCTCCAGTCAGACGTATCTCGTGTTCGTAAATCGAACCTCTGCGGCCTACAGCAATGCTCATCTGCAATCCTTACAAGTAGGCAACGCGGATCTGATGTTCAACCGGGATATCCTGGATTACACCCTGTCTGTGGGAAATCGTGTGCAGACCCTAACGGTAAAGGCTCTTCCTGAAGTGACCCATGCGGGTGTAATAATAGATGCTGAGCCGACAATGTCCAAAGAAATCCGACTTCCTGTGGGCAGCACGATCATTCCCATCGAAGTCACGGCACCAGACGGCATCACGAAGCGGATTTATCGCGTGACGGTCAAAAGAGCCATAGCCATCACGGCTGTCACGGACACGTCAATTCCTGTAACGAGCGATCCGGTAACCATTACCGTTCCACAGGGTGTAACGAATGCCAAGATTGCCGTCACGCCGGTTGTGGCAGGTTCGAACAAAGAGGTCATTCTTCCCTTGATCGAAGTCTACGCGGAGACTGCCCAAGGACCGATCACGGTCATCATTCCAGAAGGCACGAAAGTGACAGCTCCGGAAGGCTGGGACGGCATGATCCTCCTGCCGGAAATACAGAGCAACGAAAGTATATCCGTCAGCGGTAGTAGGGTAAGCGGAGTCATCGAAATAGGCTCGCCGGATGTCACGTTAACTTTTGATACGGCCATTCGCCTGCTGTTCCCTAAGCAGGGGGGCAAGTTAGCAGGTTATGTAAGCAATGGCGGGGTTATTCCGATCACGGCTTCCATCACATCAGATACCCAGGCAACTGCAGATCGCGAGATCGCTCCAGGCGGTGAGGCCAAACTTACGCTTGGCGAGGATATGGTCGTATGGACGAAGCATTTCACTAAGTATGTTTTCTACTTGCCCGTTACTCCGACCAATACTGGCAGCAGTGGAGGCGGCGGTGGCGGTCCGAGCAACACGGGAATCATTTACGCGCCTAGCGGGGGAACGTTAACCTTGAATGGGGTCCATATTGAAGTACCGGCCGGAGCCATAGAGCGCGATATTCAGGTTACGGTAGATAAGTTAGGTGACACCTCCACCATGCCTACTGGCCTTGTCTTGAGCTTGGTGAGCGACATTTTCGACATCAAGAAGGATACGGCTGGTGAGTTTCATAAATCTGTCGTCCTTACCTTGCCTTATGACAAATCTAAGGTGGATTTCACGAAATCCACAGTCGGTCTATATGGATGGGATGAAAAGAAGCGCACATGGCTGCCGCTGGATGACCAGCAAGTGGACCAGACGACCGGTAAGGTGTCGGGAACCGTTCGTCAGTTTACGAAGTTCGCTGCACTGGCTTCGGATAAAAAGGTAACAACCAATCCTCCGACAGAAGTCGTGGATCTAGGGGATATCCAGGGGCACTGGGCTGAAACAAGTATTCGCGAGTTAGTCAAACTCGGCGTCATTCATGGCTATTCGGACCGTACGTTTAAGCCGAATAACAGCATCACGAGAGCGGAGTTTGTCACGATCATCGTCAAAGCCTTCCAGCTTCAAGCTCAGACAGGCCAAACATTCGCCGATACGGAGGCTCACTGGGCGCGAAGTGCCATTGAAGTGGCAGCCTCGCTCGGGGTTGTTACCGGCTATGATGCGAGCACCTTCGGTCCAGATGACCTTATCACCCGGGAGCAAATGGCCGCGATCATCATTCGCGCCGCTCACATCGATGCTACGGAGAATAAAGGGAGTTTTGCGGATAACGCGGACATCTCCGACTGGGCTAGGACGGCGCTAGCGACCGCAACGGCCCAAGCCTTGATGAACGGATACGAGGACGGTACCGTGAGGCCGCAAGCCAACAGCACACGCGCGGAAGCGGCGACAGTTATCCTAAGAGCGCTGCAGTTGAAGAAATTATGGTGAATCACGGATGACTGGATCTTACAGTGAACAAACTTGCCGGGTACCTGGCTCCCGCGAGGGGGTGAAGGCATGAAGAAAGCAATCGTCACCGAATATATTGTCGGTAAGATTTTGGCTGAAGATATCTATAACAAGCAGAACGTCCTGCTTTTAAAAGCCGGTAATCGGGTCACCCCAGTGGTGGTCAACCGTCTGAAGGTCAATAACGTCGTCTCCGTTTGGATTAAGTAAGTTTAGGCAAAAAAGCAAGCTGCCGCCTCTCTCAGGCGATAGCTTGCTTTTTTCTTGTGCGTTAAGGCAGCCGGTAGAAGGCGAACGGCTTGCCGTAGCGGAACGAGTCGCTGATCTCATCCAATTCGCTGATAATCTCGGGGGTGAGCTGGATCGCTACGCTCTGGAGGTTGTCCATTAGCTGCTCGGGACGCGTAGCGCCTACGATCACGGTCGAGACCGCAGGTCTTGTCATGAGCCAGGCCAGGGAGAGGGCGCTAGGCGTGTAGCCGTGCTCGGCAGCGAGCTTGCTGACTTGTCTCCCGAGGTTGAGCGTCCGCTCATTCAGGAAATTATTGAAGCTGGGCTCCGTCTGGGACCGCGCCTGAGCCGGAATGCTATCAGCGTCGTTGTACTTGCCGCTCAAAATACCGCCAGCCAGCGGGAAGTATGGGATTACTCCCAGTCCTTGGTCCACGCTCACCGGGATCAACTCCTGCTCCGGAGTCCGGTCGGCCAGCGAGTAGCTGAGCTGGATGGAGCTGTACCGAGCGAGCCCCTTCCAGTCGCTGATCCCCAGCGCCTTCATCAGCTCCCAGGCGGCGTAGTTGGACGCGCCGATGTAGCGGACTTTTCCCGACCGAACCAGATCGTCCAGGGTGCGCAGCGTCTCTTCGAGCGGTGTATACGGGTCGAAGGTGTGAATCTGGTACAGATCGACATAGTCGGTCTTCAGGCGCTTCAGACTGTTGTCCAGCTCCTGCATCAGATGAATGCGCGAGGAGCCGCTGGCGTTGGGACCTGATCCCCGCACTAAGCCTGCCTTCGTAGCCAGCACGACCTCATGCCGCTTGCCTACAAGTGCCTGCCCGATAATTTTCTCAGACTCGGAGCCAGTGTAGATATTGGCTGTATCAATGAAGTTAATCCCATAGTCCAAGGCTTGATGGATCAGCCTCGTGGAGGTATCCACATCCGCCCTTCTGCCAAATGCATTCGTGCCTATGCCGAGCACCGATACTTGCAGACCGCTTTTTCCAAGACGCCGATAGTTCATCTTCTCCAGCTCCTCTGTGGGTTGATGGGGACTCCGATTAAAGGTCTTCCAATGCGGCGTGAATCATAGGTTCAAACCGCTCTCTGTCCTTGTACACGCGAGAGAGAACGTTAAGGCCTTGGCTCAGGCCGAGCAGCAGGGCGGCCTTCTTCCGCATATCTTGCTCGGGATCGAACTCCCCCTGCTGCTGACCGCGCCGTAACGTCTCGTAGAACAGCTGCTCCAGCGACCGGAGGCTGTCCTCTATTTGCTGCCTTGTCTGCTCGTCGGCTGTCTCCAG
Organism: Paenibacillus filicis; assembly: GCF_038070315.1. NCBI lineage: Bacteria > Bacillati > Bacillota > Bacilli > Caryophanales > Paenibacillaceae > Paenibacillus > Paenibacillus filicis. The sequence goes on from NZ_JBBPCC010000014.1 coordinate 48,303, forward strand.
CGAGGTGGCGATATTGGTGAAATAACACCCGCCCGGGAACTCCTCGGACAGAGCCACCTCCAGCAGCCGGTAGAAATACTGCCAGATTCCTTCCTTTGCCGAAGGGGCTTTGGTCAAGGCCTCACGCTTAGACGCACCGATGGTCTGCTGATAGTAGGTCAGCGTCTGCTGGAACAAGGTTGGCTTGTCCTTGTACGTGTTGTACAGGCTGGATCGGCTGATATCCATAGCCAGCAGCAGATCGGGCAGGGACGCGCCATCGTAACCCTTGGTCCAGAAGGTTTGCATGGCAGCGCGAAGGGCTTGCTTGTTGTCGAATTCCAGGGGTCTGACCATAGCTGCTGCCTCCTGTGAGGGTTTGATAAGAGTATAGCATGTTTTGTATTGGTTGGTCCAAAACTTTTTAAGCTTTTTATGGATGCAGGAGCAGACTCGTCTAGAAGGAATAGGAATAAATGAGCTATACTACCTATATAACCATAATAAATTTGAACTAAGGGACTTATACCATGAATGAGCGGGAAGTACTAATTGTTACAAATAAAGGTGATCAGACGAAAGACATCTTTGCCTATACCATTGAGGAAGATAAAGTGTGTGTTCGATTTAAGAACAGTGAAAGAACCTATGAATACGCAACACAAAAGATCAAGGTACTTACCGCCCCGACTGCTTTGGATGCTAGTACACAAAACGTATACTATGAGGGGATTCCACTCCGAAACGTACAGGAAGTTCTTGATTTTGGTGAGCTTCATAAGGTGTTTTTCAAAAACCAGCAAACTCAGATCTATGACAGCTCTCTGGTCAGCATCGAGTCTAAGAATACGAATTCGAGCCCGATCGTCGGACTCATGAATTATTGGGAAGACATCGCTCAGAATATCAAGACAGATGAAGAACAAGAGGGTCTACTGAAAAAACAATTTGCCAATATGAATGATGTACCTAAGGATAGTGTGTTGGCCATGTATATGAATAAATCGTCAATCACACAGTCAGAACCGACAACAACTCCAGTGATCTTTCCATTCAGTTTCAATCTGAGTCAAAAACAAGCGCTCGAACAAGCCTTTGTCAGTAAGGTCTCAATAATAGAAGGACCACCGGGGACAGGTAAAACACAAACGATCCTTAATATCCTTGCTAACTTAACGGTTGTGCAGTGTAAAACGGTAGCGGTCGTCTCAGGCAACAACGCAGCTGTACAGAACGTGAAGGATAAGCTGCATAAGAATGGGTATGGGTTCCTTGTCGCTTCGCTAGGCAATAAGAAAAACAAACAAGCTTTTTTTGAGAATCTACCTCAGCATGATGTAGCCGATTGGCAGAGTGAGATCCCGGAAGAAGAGCTTATTAGAACTATAAGTGAATTGTCAGAACGTCTTAACCGGTTATTAGAGATTGCCAACCGGAAAGCCAAGCATGATCAGAAGATTGCTGCGTACCGCCTCGAACAAAAGCATTTCCATGTCCATCATGATGAACAAAATTTTGAAGAAATGCAGCGTCTGTTTTATAGACGCCAGACTCCCGAAACGATCATTGCATTTCTGGCTGATGAAAATTTGATGGAGAATCGGGCCTTTCGTTTGTTACAACATGCGAAGCTGTTTTTCAAGTATGGGTTTGTTGATTTTAGCAAGTTAAAAAAGAATCGGTTGGATCTAATCACAAGCTTTCAAAAGAAATATTACTATTCCAAGATTGCTGCCCTAGAAAAGCAGAGTAACGACATGAAGTTGGAGCTTGAGAAGGAATCATTCCAAACGCTGATCAAAAAACATGAGTTCTATTCAGCCACTTTATTTAAACATAGGCTTCATCAGAAATATCAAGATAAAGCTGCATACAGGGGCAATCAACAAAATTACAAAAAGAATATCAGTGAGTTTGTTACTCACTTTCCTATCCTACTCAGTACTACACATTCCTTACGCTCATGCATTCCAGAACAGTTTCTGTTTGATTATGTGATTGTGGACGAAGCGTCTCAAGTAGATCTGTTGACAGGAGCATTGGCTATGTCTTGCTGCAAACAGATCATCATTGTAGGCGATACGAAACAACTTCCCCAGATCGTAGATGAAAACATTCAAAAACACTTAAAGGTCACGCATGTCGAGGAAGGTTATGACTATTTTAGACATAGTTTATTATCATCCATGCTTACCATATATGGGGAGAACATCCCTAAAGTCATATTGAAAGAACATTATAGATGTCATCCTCAGATCATAGGCTTTTGCAATAGTCAGTACTACGACAATAAGTTGATTCCATTCACGCCACAGGCCGAATCGGATGTTCCCATCAAGCTGCATTATACGGCTGCTGGAAATCACATGCAAAGAGTGACGATTAAGGGAAAGAAAGGCAGCTTTAACCACCGGGAAATCGATGTAGTGAAAGAGGAGATCTTGAAGGAACTTCAGCTGCAGGATATATCAAATGAAGATATCGGATTTACAACGCCGTATCGTTTGCAAGTTACCGAAGCGACCGACAAGCTTGAGGAGGACATTGAAATCGATACGGTTCATAAATATCAAGGACGCGAGAAACCCGTCATGATCATGTCTACGGTGCTGGACCAAACCCGGAGTGGAAAGATTGGGAAGAACTTTGTTGAAAATTCTTGCCTAGTAAATGTAGCGGTATCTAGAGCTCAGAAGCAGTTCATTCTGGTAACGGACCATAAGTTATTCCGTAATTCAAGAAAAGATATAGGTAATTTGATACGTTACATCGAGTACCAAACACTTCATGAGCATGTTATTCAAAGTGAACTGATCTCTGTCTTCGACCTCTTGTATTCCGAGTATTCTAAGCGATTGAACTACTTACATAGTAGGATAGGAAACCAATCGAAATATAAGTCTGAGAATATTATGTGGCGTGTGATGACAGATATCGTTAGTGAAGAGAGGTATAAAGGTGTTTACTTCAACATGCAGATCTACCTAAAGGATATATTCAGAGAGACTGACGGCCTTAGTGATCGGGAGAAAAAGTATATTCAAAACAAAGCTTCGTTCGACTTTGTTGTCTATGATGGCATCAATAAGCAGCCGCTGCTGGCCATTGAGGTAGATGGCTTTGCCAGTCATCGGAATAATCCAGATCAAATGGAGCGAGATCGACTGAAAACTAGGATCTGTGAAGAAAAGAAGTTTCCTTTGCTACGGCTGCCGACGACGGGCTCGAATGAGATCGAGAAGGTTCGGGGGGCTTTGGATAGGGTGTTAGATATGGATGGATAGGAGTTGTGTTAATGCTAAATCAATTGTACGAAATATATGATTCCTTCACTAAGTTAGACGGGACTTCAAAATTTTATGTGACACTATGCATTGGTTTATTTGCCTTTCTTTATAAAACATTTTTAGGCATGTATTCTGATGATGACAAGCAAATTCAACCAATAAGAATTAAGACTGGAGAAATGCTCGGAAAAATTGAGGCTGCGATAATTGTATATCAAATGGGTGACAAAAGTCAGTCCGCACTGGATAAACTCATAGAAAAATTGGGGGAAGGTTATTGTTATTTATCGTGGGAAGTTAAGCAAAAATTGAGACTATACTACGTGAATCGCTCAGATGCAGCACTTAATACGTTAAAAAGAGTTATTGCTTCTGAGTTAGATAGCTACCCTACATTTGGAGGTAAACCCCTGCTCATTGATCAAATCTTTGCTCTTATAGCCAAAGTCATTAGACCATTTTTTCCTATGATTTCTATCGTACTAATAGTACTTCTTTTTGGTGCATTCATTTCAGAATTCTCAGAGATAGATTTTACTTCGTATAAAATTAATATTGTAGCAAAGTATTTTGCGCTGTTGCTTTCAGGTCTCATTTTTCTATCAATTTTCAATATCCTAATAGAAGGTAAAATAAGAAGGAGCCTTGGAATTAAACCTTGGGCTTATACATTTGGAATTATTGTTGTGCCATTTATTTTTTTAGCAATCAAGCCATCATTAATTTCCCTAGCTATTTTCTTACAGTTCTACCTAGTGAAACTATTAGCTAGAACTAGTAAATCGAAATGACAATATGTTTTTGGACTTCTTTAATTAAGAGAACAATGATTAAGTTAACCTGATGTATTTTTTGATGCCAAATAAACTTGTATCTTTCTAGCTGCACGGCATAGGCTTGGATGAAAGTGGAGATCGACTCGAGGGTCTAGAGTAGGATGTACCTAGGGTCAAGCGCCAGAAAACTTAGCTAAGGCCCGAGCTCTACATTTCAGTTCCCACTCCTCTGTGGTATACTTGCAGTAAGAATAGCGTACAATGCAAAGAGAGCCGTGCTGGTAACACGACTCTCCGAGCAATAGCCGCTTTTAAGGGCGGTAGGCTTAAATCGGTGATTCGATCAGCAAATAGACCGCATCCTTTGGCCGAGGGCGGTCTATTTCCTATTTCTAAACGACAGCAATGCTACGATAAGCAGACCAAACGTGAGCATGATCATCAGCGCTTCGTATACGGTCATGGGGCATCCCTCCCTTCCGAGAGGTAGCCGACCGCCCTTACAAGCCTATTCTATTGCTCCCTGATAATAGCCTAAATGGACAGTACTGGAATACTAGATGGCCAACAGCGTATACAATGATTGAACAGGACGTGATAGACATGCTCGAAGTGGCCGCAGCTATTATTGAGAATGAACAGGGACAGATTCTGATCGCCAGACGAAGGAAAGGGAAGTCCCAGGAAGGCTTGTGGGAATTCCCTGGCGGAAAGCTCGAGAGAGGGGAGTCGCCGGAGGAATGCCTGCGCCGAGAGCTGCGGGAGGAGATGCAGATCGAGATCGATCCGTATGCTTATTTCGCCACGAATGACCATGACTACGGCTCTGTTTGTGTTCGCCTGATTGCTTACAAAGCCGCTTACCTCAGCGGAGAAATAGCTTTAATTGATCATGATGCGTACAGGTGGATCCGGCTGGAGGAGCTGGGGGAGTATCTATTCGCCCCGGCAGATGTTAAGTTTGTGGATATGCTGAGACAACTGGTGCAGTGAGAAGTTGACAACCTCTTGCTCTGCCACTATATTTTAGGTATCGAAGGAAGAGGAAGTTGAATGAAGTGAAACCTACCCATAGTGCAACCATTAAGGATGTAGCTAAGAAAGCCAAGGTATCCATCGCCACGGTGTCCCGAGTGCTGAATAATTTGACCGGTTATTCGGACAAGACGCGGCAGAAGGTCATGGAGGCCATCAAGGAGACCAATTATCAGCCGAATGCCATTGCAAGAGGGCTAATCAACAAGAGAACGCAAACCATTGGGGTATTGCTGCCCAAGGTTTCCGTCCAATTTTCTTCAGACATTCTTCAGGGGATCGGGGAGTACGCCCAAAGCCATGATTACAGCGTGATCGTATGTAATACGGATGCGGATGGCAGCCGTACCTTGAAGTATTTGCAGGTGCTGAGGGAGAAGCAGGTGGACGGCATTATTTATACCAGCGAGGTGCTCAAGCCGGAATATTACGAGGTCATCCAGGCCATGAAAATTCCTGTCGTGCTGGTAGCTTCGGAATCGCCGTATGCTTCCGTTCCCTATGTGAAGGTGAATGACTGGCAGGCTTCGTATGATGCGGTCACTTATTTAATTGGCAAGGGTCACCGCCGGATAGCTATGATTAGTGGCACGGAGAAGGACCCGATTGCCGGACGTCCCAGAGTCCAAGGTTACCTGAAGGCGCTTGCAGATCACGGAATTCCGTTTGACAGCAAGTATCTTGTGCATGGGAATTTCTTGTTTGACGGCGGATACCGGGGGATGGAAGAGATTCTGCAGAAGGCTCCGGAGGTCACGGCCGTATTCGCTGCCAGCGACGAGACAGCGCTGGGCGTTCTTTCCGCTGCCGCGAAGCATGGAGTTAAGGTGCCGCAGGATTTGTCACTGGTCGGATACGATAACGTCAAGCTCGCCCAGATGTCAGTGCCTGCTCTTACGACCGTACAGCAGCCGTTATTTGCGATGGGCCAAGTGGCCGCAGCGAAGCTTATCAGCATGATTATGACGGGAGTTGTTGCGGAGAACCAGCTCGTTCCTCATAGCATTGTGGAGAGAGAAACAGTTGGTACGATCGGGAACGATTAAGACGGCTTGCGTGATCGGCGAGCGTGTTATTGGCGTCTTCCAATACAGATTTTTCAAAAATCAAGGGGAAACAGCAGAAGATTTACTGGATGACTTTAGCTTGACAAATCATTTATTTAGGATTATATTTTCTTCAGTGAAATGTTAGAGTAAACGTTTACATGAAATTCGATTAAAAAAAAGAATAGGAAGCTTTACCAATGTTTTTTTTGTTGTTAGAGTAAACGTTTACTATCCAGGGAAATGAATAGTGCCGTTCTGATTTGGGGAAGTTAGAGCTAAGGTAATTCTTTTGTTTTCAAGGTTACGTAAACGTTTAATCTATAAAACTCATACCGTGGGGGGACATGACATGAAGAAGACTTTGCATACGGTTATAGCGGGTACGTTGATGGTTTCCATGCTTAGTGCATGTGGTAGCGGGGGCAACAAAAGCGAAGGCGGCACAGGTGCCGGGGCCGGAGCTGGCGGTACGGTCAAGATTGAGTTTTTCCAAAACAAGCTGGAAGCCAAGGATAGCTTCAACAAGCTTATTACCAAATTCAACGAGGCCAATCCTAGCATTCAAGTTACTCAAGTGAACCCGCCGGATGCGGAGACCGTTCTGAAAACACGGCTCGCTAAGAAGGATCTGCCGGATGTCATCGGACTTGGCGCTAACGATACGTATATTTCCCTTTCTCAAAGCGGGGTATTCGATAACTTTACCAACGACGCCCTCCTAAGCAATGTACAACCGGCTTATATCGACATGCTCAACAAGCAAACCGGCTCTGCTGAACTGAATGGTGTTCCCTTTTCTGCCAATGCAAGCGGTGTTTTGTACAACAAGGCTATGTTCAAGGAGCTTGGCATTGACATTCCAAAAACCTGGAATGAGCTGATCGCAGCAGCAGACAAAATCAAAGCGGCCGGCAAAACTCCGTTTTACCTGACGGTTAAGGATGCTTGGACTTCTCTAGTTCTGTTTAACTCCCTGGAGCCGGGTATTGTCGGACTTGATTTCTTCAAGGATCGGAAGGACGGCAAAGTTGCCTTCAAGGATTCTTTCCGCGAGGTTGCCGAGAAGCAGCTGAAAATTCTCGACTATGGCCAGAAGGACGCCTTCGGCAAAGGGTACAACGACGGCAACGTAGCCTTCGCCAAAGGCGAGGCAGCGATGTATATCCAGGGCGTGTGGGCGATTCCAGAAATTAAAAAAGCCAATCCATCGATGGAGCTCGGCATCTTCCCGTTCCCGTCGACTAACGATGCGGCCAAAAACAAGCTCGTGTCCGGCGTAGATACGTTGCTCACGATCTCCAAATCAACCAAGCATAAGGAAGAAGCCAAGAAGTTCATTGCCTTCCTGCTGCAGCCTGAAAACTCCAAAGCTTACATCGATGAGCAAAAAGCCTTCTCCACGATCAAAGGGGTCGTGCAGTCGGATGCAAGCGTAGCGGATCTTAACAGCGCATTTGAGAGCGGCAGCCTGGTTGACTTTGCGGATCACTACATTCCAGGCGCGATGAATTTGAGTGCGATTATTCAAGATTTCCTTCAGAAGAAAGACATTGATCAATACTTGTCTACGCTCGACAAAGAATGGGACAAGGTGGCTAGCCGGAAGTAACGGAGGCATCTTAACCGTGTAGGCAGGCGCTATGGGGCTATGGCTAGGTGTTAGTACGAAGTTCCCGCAGCTAGAGCCCCATAGCTGTGTTATTTTAAGGAGGAGTATGCCGTGGCAAAACGCCGCATTGCCTTTTACTTCATGACCATTCCGGCCTTAGTACTGTTTTTTTTGTTTCACACCTTTCCTGCCTTGCAGGGGATTTTCTACTCGTTTACGAATTGGAATGGCTACAGCGATGCTTTTGACTTTGTAGGCTTCAAGAACTTTGCCAATATTTTTAAAGACGAAAATGTCATTCACTCGTACGGGTTTACGTTTAAGTATGCGCTATTGATGACGATTCTGACGAATGTCATCAGCCTGCTGATTGCGGTCGGGTTGAATGCTAAAATAAAATTCAAAAACTTTTTCCGGGGCGTTTATTTCCTGCCGAACATTCTAAGCGTCCTGATCGTCGGTTTTATTTTCAACTATTTGTTTGCGAATGTGTTCCCGGTCTGGGGAGAGAAGCTTGGCAGTGAACTGTTTTCGCAAAATATTCTGGGGAATCAAACCTGGGCTTGGACCGGGATCGTCATCGTCGCTGTCTGGCAAGGGATTGCGTTCAATACGATTCTGTATCTGGCCGGTTTGCAAACCATTCCGCAAGACTTGTATGAAGCGTCCAGCTTGGACGGCGCGGGGAAGCTCAGAGAGTTCTGGAGCATTACCTTCCCGCTGCTGGCATCGTTCTTCACCATTAATATGGTGCTTGCCATGAAAAACGGCTTGATGGTTTTCGACCAAATTGTGGCATTGACCGGCGGAGGACCTGGCCGCGCGACGCAATCCATCGCATACCTGATCTACACGGGGGGCTTCCAAGGAGGAGAGTTTGCTTACCAGTCGGCGAATGCCGTTATTTACTTCATCCTCATCGTCGCCATCTCTGTGCTTCAGCTTAAATTTCTGCAAAAACGGGAGATGGATTTGTGATGACAAAATCGACAAACTGGTCCGCTACGATACTGATCGCACTAGGCTCCCTGCTTATTTTATTTCCTTTATATATGACGGTAAGTATTGCGCTCAAAAATCCGGAGGAGATGGCCGCTTCCATCTTCGCCTTGCCTACAGGGCTTCACTTTGAGAACTTTGCCCATGCGATCGAGGCGACGGATTTCTTCCGCGCTTTCCGCAATAGCTTCGTGATTACAGCGAGCTCTGTGCTGCTCATTCTGTTGACCAATTCCATGGTCGCTTACGCGATTGCACGGAATATGAAGCAGCGATTTTTTAAAGGTCTATATTTTTACTTGATCAGCGCTATGTTCATTCCGTTCCAAATCATCATGCTGCCTGTCGTGAAGGTGACGACGGATTTCGGGATGAATAACATCCCCGGCCTGATTATTCTGAATGTCGTGTACGGGCTGGCATTCAATACCTTCGTCTACGTCGGCTATATCCGTTCGATTCCGTACGAGCTGGAGGAAGCGGCGACGGTAGACGGGACCTCGACTTGGGGAACCTATTGGAAGATCATCTTCCCGCTGCTGGCCCCCATCAACGCTACGATCGGCATTCTGTCGTGGCTCGCTTCGTGGAATGACTTCATGCTGCCGCTGATCTTGCTGGGAGATCCGAATTCGTATACGCTCCCGCTTGTGCAGTATGTCTTCCAAGGACAGTTTAGTACAGATTTCAACCTGGCTTTTGCATCCTATCTGCTTGCGCTCTTGCCGATGATTATCGTCTACCTGTTCGCGCAGAAATGGATCATTAACGGCATTACACAAGGTGCCGTGAAATAAATACCACAAAATCGGATGCTGTAGGATAACGGCTGTATGCCAAGAGGGGGAGCGGAAACGCTCCCTTTTTTGCATTTCATTCGGTAGCTGCGGATAGCCGATACAAGGAGGCAGGAAGGATAATGGCAGCTTCTGGACGGGAATGGATTCATGATCGTAATCCTATATAAGCACGTACTGTCGTGTTGTTGAATATGGCGTAGCTACTCTACTATAATTATTTTAAAAGCCATCAAGGATCATAACAGTTTTGTTAGGAGCGTGGGCCAATGAGTATGGACAGCAAGGAAAGATTTTCGAACCGGGTAGGCAACTATGTGAAGTACCGTCCAAGTTACCCTTCGGCAGCGATCGATTATTTGTACAGCACGGTAGGGATGAAGCCAGAGTCGCGGATAGCCGATGTGGGAGCCGGGACCGGGATTTTCTCCAAGCTGCTGCTGGAGCGGGGCAGTGAGGTAATCGCGGTGGAGCCGAATCAGGCGATGCGCGAGGCGGCCGATCGTGAGCTGGGCGCCTACGGCCAGTATGGCTCTGTGGCAGCCGCGGCCGAAGTGACAGGTCTGCCGGAGCATTCGGTAGATTTTATCGTGTGTGCGCAATCCTTCCACTGGTTCGATCGCCCAGCGGCGCAAGTGGAATTCCACCGTATCCTCAAGCCGGGCGGCAAAGCCGTCCTGATCTGGAACTCCCGTCTGACGAGCGGCACGCGGTTCCTGGCAGGCTATGAGGACCTGCTTCGTCTGTACACCACGGATTACGAGCAGATGACGCATAAAAAGATTTCTCCGGACCAGCTCAAGCTGTTCTTCCGAAATCAGAAGATGCAGGAAGCCAGATTCACCAACTCCCAGCAGTTTAACTTGGAGGAGCTGACCGGACGGGCTTTGTCCTCTTCTTATGTGCCTGCCGAGGGCGAGCCGAATCATGACGAGTTCAAGCAGGGGCTGGAAGAGCTGTTCGAGAAGACACAAGAGAATGGCCTGGTCAGCTTCGATTATGAGACAGAGGTTTTCTGGGGGGACGTGTAAGGTAGCGGGCTGAGCGTGCTGAAAAGACGACATGACTTAATCTGTCTAAGCACGTGACAGGGAACCGTCCTCTTCCGACATACGAAAGTCCGAATAGCGGAGTAAAGGCACGACCGCATCGATAAATTCCAAGCGACTTATTTGATATTTATGAGAAGAGCAAGGAAGATACGTTTTTCTTTGAGCGCGAAAAAGATTATTTGTGTAGCGAGGCGGTCAGTTTGGACTAAAGAACCCTGGTAATTGAGGCTAATGTAATTCATACAGAATGAGCACATCAGGTCATCTGGAGCCCTTTATTCCGTGTATTGCGGGAACCGTGGAAGAGAGCTTGAAGCGATATATTGGGGCTGTTACCTGGTACCATGCAATGGAAAATGGAGGGCACAGATGAAAAGGATGACGATCATTGCGAGCTTGGCCGTACTTACGCTGTTGTCCGGATGCTTGCAACTCGTAGGGCGCCAGACAAGTATGCCTCCAGAGCCCTCACTAGTACCAGTACCCGCTACGCCTCAGTTTGAATTGAAACAACTCCAGGGACATCTAAAACCAGACGTAGATGAGAAATACCCTCCTGTGTCCGATAAAAACCCCATGACCTTTCATTATATCTCCGATATCGAATTGGACCGTGCGTCAGTGGAGCAAGCCGTCAAGGAACAACTGACAAGTAATCTGACGGACAGAAAAGATTTTGATTACCGAATCCATTGGGGATCTGATCAAGATTTTACTTTATCGCTCTTTGATTTGCTGCCTCGAGAAGCGGTTCACGTTAGTTTGCAGAAGGCCAAGACGAAAGAGCCTGGCCTTCTTAACGAAGGGGCTCTTCATCTCTTCGATACCGTCTTTCAGTACAGAGAAGCTGGTTCTGCACCTGCTCTTGCCGTTACAAATTTCAATTCTCAACAACACCGGTATACGGAAGTCGATGCCGCGCAGCAGCTCGGGTTGATCCGTGAAGTTGAGTCGGGGAATATGTTCACGGTGACCTCCGGTCCATCTAAGATTCAGATCATGGATATAAAAAGCGGCCTCACGCGTGCCCTTCCCATTCCTGATGCGAAGTATCGAGCGGGGTTGGAACAGCTGCATGGCTTTAAGAACATCTTATTTCCCGATACCTACAAGGGTGACGAGCTGTATGTGGTCTTGTCTCATTCGGAGGTGCACCGGCTGAATATCCGCACTCAGCGAAGTGAGAAGGTCTACACGTCCCCCCTGCCTATTCTCGGTATTTCTCCTTCTCCGGATGGGAAAATGATAGGACTTATGGTTGCCCAGGATCAGGAGCTGCGGGCGGAGGCAGATCTTCTGGTCATTAATGAGAAGGGAAAGGCGGTATTCGCTATTCCCCGGGCTGCCTATATATCTCATAGCGATGGTTACTTAACCGAGTACATGATAAAGTGGCAACAAGGGAATACCCTAAGAATAACGACAGAGTACCCGGACCAATCCAGAGCAGGGCAGAAGGAGATCGATGTTCGTACACAAGCTGTAACTATGATCCCTGATAAAGACCCGGATTTGGATATGCTCAATCGGATCTCCGCAACCGAACCGGAAATCACGATATATTTATCTCCTGATCCAAGTAAAGCCGTCTATATCACCCGGTCAAACGCAGATTTTTACATAGAAATCTGGATGACGGGCGACCGCGGCACCCAACCCCGCTTTGTTGGGATCGGACGTTTCCTGGGGTGGGTGTCCCCGGATGAATTTGTTTGGGTGGAGTACGGGGCTGCTGGAGTTCGATAGGCAGTGGCTTGCTGCCTCGCCACCCTGCTGTCAGCCCCTCACTTTCCCTCCCCGAGCCTCCGCCGCTCTCGATCCTCGACCAGCTTGCTTACCATCGTGACAGCGAGTCCCAGCAGCGTAACCAGCGCCGCGACCCAAGTTAGTAACGGTAGCCCCTGCTCGCTGTCCAGCACAAGTCCGCCCAGCCAAGCGCCGCCTGCGCCGCCGAGATTGAACGCGCCGATATTGAGGGAGGAGGCCAGATTAGGGGCGGATCGTGCCTTATCCAGCACGCGCATCTGGAATCCCGGCACCGTGCCGAAGGCGGCGAAGCCCCAGAAGAATAGGGTGAAGATTGTAGCGATTTTGCTATGGCTGGTGAACGAGAAGAGGACCGTCACGACAGTCAACAGAACTAGCATGCCGATCAGCGAGGGCATAAGCCTCCGGTCGGACAGCTTTCCGCCGACGATATTGCCAAGGGTGAGGCCAGCCCCTACGATCAGCAGGAGATAGGTTACGCTGCTATCATGAAATCCCGTTATATCCGTGAGTATGGGGGCGATGTAGGTGAATACCACGAACACGCCTCCGAAACCGGTAACCGTCATGAGCAAGGTCAACAACACCTGAGGGTTTCGCAGTACACGAAGCTCTTGTCCCAGACGAGGGATCTCTTGCGACTTCAAGTTGGGGACGAACACGGCCAGGGTGATCAGCGAGAACATACCGAGCCCGGCCACGATCCAGAAGGTCGCCCGCCAGCCGTAGCTTTGTCCAATCCAGGTCCCGAGCGGGACGCCCAATATATTAGCCAAGGTCACACCTATGAACATCATCGCTATGGCGCTCGCCTGCTGGTCGGGCCTCACTAACCTGGCGGCGACGATGGATCCTATTCCGAACACGGTGCCGTGCGTAAAGGAGGAAAGAACCCTGGCGACCATCAAGACGTTATAGCCGGTCGCGATCGCACTGATGATGTTGGCCGCTACGAATAAGGCCATTAAGGCTAGCAGCAAGGCTTTGCGCGGCAAGCGCACGGTGAATGCCGTGAGCAAGGGACCGCCGATGGCTACGCCTAGGGCATAGCCGGTGACCAGTAATCCCGCGGTGCTGATCGAAACCTGCAGATCCCGGGCCACGTCAGGCAGCAGTCCCATAATGACAAATTCCGTCGTACCTATGGCGAATGCGCTGATCATCAGGATATAGATCGCGATGGGATAGCGTGAGTGGGGACCTTTGTTCTTGTTTGCTTGGGATACTTCCATGATGTTGCTCCTCTCTGGGGTTGCTTATGGGTATGGCATTGATTATGCTGGAGAGGAAGCAGCTTGAGAAGTACGCACTTTATTTCGCTTTAGTTTCTTGAAAGTAAGTATAGACAGGGAAAGGGGAGAGGACATTGAGACCTACTTCATGCGATTATGCGGCTAATGTAACCCTGGGTATCCTCGAAGGAAAGTGGAAGCTCCTGTTGCTGTGTCATTTGCGGAACGGCACCAAGCGCTTCTGTGACTTTACCGCCCTCATCCCGGGACTTACGCAGAAGGTGCTGACGTATCAGCTCCGAGAGCTGGAGACCCATGGCTTGGTGAGGCGGCAGATTTACCCCGTGATCCCGCCAAAGGTAGAATATTCGCTGACTCCGTATGGAGAAAGCTTGATTCCTTTGATGGACCTGATGAATCTATGGGGTGAGAAGCATAAGGAACGGTTATTGGAATCCGAGCACATTGGTTAAAAGTGAACTTCGGAGTCGGCTTCCAGGCGCAGCGCTTATTCAGAAGAGGACTGCTCCCTTGAAGAGGCTGCCGCTCGTTCGTTCGGACCTTTGGTGCCACGCAGATCTAACTGCGCTGGGCACCTTTTTTTGCTGACTTCATTCGAGAGCTGTAGTGCCTTAATGAGCATTTAGATTAAAACAAACTTATCAAGTAGGAAAAGTGCAATTTTGGATTGACAACTATACCGTCCAGCCAGTACAGTAATGGGGAGGGGTGACAGGCATGAGGCCAAGCTTCAAGCGCAATGAAATTCTAAAGGTAGCCTGCAAACTTGTGAGTGAAAAAGGGGCATCCAAGCTTACGCTTGACGCTGTAGCCAAGGAAGCGGGCGTCAGCAAGGGCGGGCTGTTGTACCATTTTCCGACCAAGGAAGCGTTGATTCAGGCCACCCTGGATGATTTCCTCAACCGCTTCGATTCGAACACGGAAGAAGAGGCGTCCCGCAATACCAAGCTGAATAACGGCTGGGCTGAGGCCTATCTCATCGAGACTTTCGAGATTGGCAAGGAGGACCTGCAGATGAGCGCCAGCATCCTGGCTGCTGCGGCGAACAGTCCGGATCTGCTGGATCCCATGCGGGAGAGATATATCATGTGGCAGAGCCGGATGATGGCGGAGTGCAAGGATCCGGTGGAAGCCACGGTCGCGCGTCTGGCTGCGGACGGGTTGTTTTTTTGTGAACTATTCGGATTCGCGCCCTTGGATGAGCCGTTCCGTTCGGACGTGCTTTCGTACCTGCAGACGATGGTCAAGAAAAGAGAATCATAACCGGGCGGCGAGGGCTCGTCCCTCCCGGTCCGCGACCCGACAACGGGAGAACTTCTTAGGAGAAGTCGCGACTTAAAGCCGACTAATTCTATAAACATAATAAATTAAGAGAAAAAAGTGAGGTGATCAGGATGGCAAAGCATGCGAAGCATGAGGCTCGTTATTTCTTCATATCGGCCGCTTCGGTGCTTGTGGTGTTTGGTTTATGGTGGGTCGCCAGCCGGAACGGCTGGGTAAATCCATTATTTCTCCCGACCCCGGAGGAGGTCTGGGCCGCTTTCTTAGACATCGCACGCGAGGGTTACAAAAATTCCTCGCTGCTGGAGCATATCGGAGCAAGCCTGAGACGGATTGCTATTGCTCTGGCCTTTGTCTTCGTCACGGCAGTGCCGCTCGGTATACTGTGCGGACGCATTCGCTGGATTCGGGCGGTGTTTGACCCGTTTATCGAATTTTATCGCCCATTGCCTCCGCTGGCGTACTACTCGCTGCTGGTGTTATGGTTCGGTATCCAGGACACGTCCAAAATCGTGCTGCTTTTTCTGAGCGGCTTCGCTCCGTTGTTTATTGCTACGGTATACAGCAGCAGCCGTATCCCGGCTGACCGGCTCAATGGGGCCAAATCGCTAGGGGCCAAGGGCTGGAGATTGTATGCGTACGTTATTTTTCCGTCTTGCCTTCCTGATGTACTGACCGGACTTAGGACCACGGTAGGCATTACGTATGCGACGCTGGTGGCGGCGGAGATGATCGCGGCCGTATCCGGTATCGGCTGGATGGTATTGGACGCCAGCAAATATTTGCGCAGCGATATTATTTACGCGGCTATTCTAATTATGGGTATTATCGCGATTGCTATCGATATGGGGTTGAGGTACCTCATCCGGCGCGTGTCGCCATGGGTGGGGCAGTAGAAATGAGGAGGTTCAACGAATGAACATGATCCAACAAATTCCGGCAGCGCGTCTTGCTGCACGCTTGTTTATACCACTGCTCATCCTGCTGATCGCGGCAGCCTGCTCCAATCCGGGGGGTACGGATAAGACGACGAAGTCCTCCGGCCAACCGGCTGGGCAGGCTCAGGGCCTACCCGGGGAAATCCGCATCGGCTATCAGGTATCGCCCAACGGCGAGCTTGTCGCCAAGGCGCTTGGATTGGCTGAGAAGCAGTTTCCGGGCGTTAAAATTTCATGGTTGAAATTCGAATCCGGCCGGGATGTGAATACCGCGATGGCCAGCGGAAGCATCGACTTCGGACTCGTAGGAACGCCTCCGGGGGCGTCTGGAATTGCTCAAGGACTTCCGGATGAAATTTATTATATTCATGATGTTATCGGAGAAAGCGAAGCTCTGGTCGTGCAGGAGAAATCGTCCATCTCGAAGCTGCAGGATGTAAAGGGCAAGACGATTGCGACTACGTTCGGTTCAACCTCGCACTTCAGCCTGTTGTCTGCTTTGAAGCAGGAAGGCATTGACCTGAAGACGGTCAAGCTGATCGATATGCAGGCTCCGGATTTGCTTGCGGCCTGGCAGCGCGGAGATATCGACGGGGCATACACCTGGCAGCCGGTTCAATCCAAGCTGCTGGCAGAGAAAGGGAGGATTATTATTACCTCCAAGGAAGTCGCGAATAAGGGAGCGTTAACCGGAGAATTCGGCGTGGTTCATAAGGATTTTATAGCCAAATATCCCGATGCCGTCAAAACCTACATCAAGGTGCTGGACGCAGGGACGAAATATTACCGCGATCATCCGCAGGAAGCGGCCGAGGCGCTGTCCAAGGAGCTCGGTTTAACCCCGCAGGAAACGCTGAAGGCGATGAAAGAAATTACGGTGCTGGATGCTTCCGAGCAAACAAGCCCCAAATATATGGGCACGCCGGATAAGCCTGGGGAGTTCGCCTCTTTATTGAAGGCGACGGCGGATTTTCTGGTGGAGCAGAAGTCGATCAAGCAAGCTCCTGAGCTATCTGTCTTTACCAAGGCGATCCGCAATGACCTGTATGCCAAGCCCTGACCATTGGAAGGAAAGCAGGAAGGAGGCTATTCATGGCCATGCACAGCTTGCATCATCAACTGGAAAGCGGAGCGGAGCACGGGGCAGAGGGCAGGAACGGGATTTCTCTGGAAGGGATTGACCTCACTTACAGCCAAGGCTCATCGTCCCTGGAGGTACTGAAGGGCATCGATCTCAGGCTGCAGCCGGATGAATTCGTCTGCGTGCTCGGACCATCGGGATGCGGGAAATCTTCCCTGCTTCATATTATTGCCGGATACCTGCCGCCGACTGGCGGTACGGTACGGATTAGCGGAAAGGCCCATACGGAGCCTGATGCGCAGGTTGGCGTCGTCTTCCAGCACGCCAATTTGTTCCCATGGCTGACGATAGCGGGCAATATAGAGTTCGGGCTCAAGATGGCGAAGCTGCCCCGAACAGAGCGCAGGAAGCGTGCGGCTACGTATCTGGAGCTTGTCGGGCTGGCTCAGGCGGGGGCCCTACTGCCGCATCAACTGTCGGGAGGCATGAAGCAGCGTGCCGCTATCGCGCGAACGCTCGCTACGGACCCGAGCATTGTGTTGATGGATGAGCCGTTCAGCGCGTTGGATGCACTCACGAGAGAATCGATGCAGCTGCACTTGCGCTCCATCTGGCTCAAAACGCGCAAATGCGTGTTTTTCATTACGCATGATGTGGATGAAGCCTTGCTGCTGGGACGACGCATTCTGATTATGCAGCCTGGCCCCGGGAGAATTGTACAGGATTTTGTCAATCCTTTGTTTCAAGAGACCGAGGAAGTCTCTTTCAACCGGATTCGGTCAGAACGGGAATTCATCGAGCTGAGAAGCTTCCTGATCTCTCAGATTGCACAGGCTCATGCTTAGAGGCAAGGATGTAGAGGATTGCTACTGTAATTATTAATGAAGGGAAGCGTAATGACATGGAAATCTTCTGGTATTTGCCGACTATGGGGGACGGCCGTTATTTGGGGACGAGCGAGGGAGCCAAGGTAACGGACCTGCATTATTTTCGGCAGGTCGCTCAGGCGGTCGATCGGCTCGGTTTCACGGGAATGCTTGTACCCACCGGGCATGCTTGCGAGGATGGCTGGGTGGTCGCCTCAGCGCTGATGACGGCCACGGAGAGGTTAAAATTTCTCGTTGCGGTTCGTCCTGGAGGCATCTCGGTCAGCATCGCCGCAAGGATGGCGGCGTCTTTCGACCGGCTGTCTACCGGAAGACTGCTGATTAATGTAGTGGCAGGTGGAGATCCGCTGGAGATGAAGGGGGATGGGATTTTCCTCGACCATAAGGAGCGCTATGAGGCGACTGATGAATTCCTGACCGTCTGGAACCGGCTGATGAAGGGGGAAGAGGTGACCTTCTCCGGCAAGCATGTTCAGGTGGAGCAGGCCAAGCTGTTGTATCCTCCGTTCAACCGCCAATCTCCGCCTCTATTTATAGGCGCTTCTTCGGCAGCAGGGCATCAGGTGGCTGCTAAGCACATCGATACGTATCTGACCTGGGCGGAAACCCCGGCTATGGTCGCGGAGAAAATCGCCGATGTCCGTGCACAGGCACGTGCGTTGAACAGGGAAATCCGGATTGGACTGCGGGTTCAGATTATCGTGCGTGATACGGAGGAGGAAGCGTGGGAGGCTGCACGGCAGCTGGTGAAGCATGTCACGAAGGAAGATATCGAGGAAGCCCAACAGGTTCTGGGCCGGTTCGATTCGGTCGGTCAGCGGAGAATGACTCAGCTCGTCCGGGATCATCAGGACCAGCTGGAGATCAGTCCCAACCTGTGGGCCGGGATCGGTCAGGTGAGAGGCGGTGTCGGAACCGCTCTGGTCGGAGATGCGGATACAGTGGCCGAGAGGCTGAAGGAATATGCGGCACTGGGGATCGATACCTTTATCCTGTCCGGGTATCCGCATCTGGAGGAGGCGTACCGGATCGCAGAGCTGTTGTTTCCGCGTCTGCCGGTTCAATTTCCGAAGCGGCCGGAACCTTGGGAATGGGCCCCGATGGGAGAATTAATCGCGGAGAGTATCGTGCCGAAGTGATGATATAAGCAAAAGCAACGCCCTATAAGAATGGTGAGGATGCGCAGCGTGCGCTGTCCTCGCCTTTTTTGTGTTGAAGGGAGAACAAACCGTTTCCTTGCAGGTTGCTGCGTAAGGCACCTGGATAGAGTCTGTCCAAAAGTTAAAGATTTACAGCAAATTTACCGATAAATAGTTTCGTGACAGGCAAGCCAACAACATACATACCGAAGCGGAGAATATCACTATGACCATGATAGGCATTGATTTGGGGACTTCGAATAGTCTCGTGGCGTATTGGACCGATAACGGACCGGCCATTATTCCAAATGTACTGGGCGAGCGGCTCACACCGTCAGTCATCAGCATCGATGAGAACGGCGAGATTCTGGTCGGGCAGATCGCCAAGGAACGGCTGATTACACATCCCGACCGGTCAGCGGCTGTCTTCAAACGCTATATGGGGACAGAGAAGGTGTTCCGTCTGGCTCAATATGCCTTTACGCCGGAGGAGCTTTCCTCGTTCGTGATCAAGTCGCTCAAGGCGGATGCGGAAGCTTTCTTCGGGGAGGAAGTGACTGAGGCGGTCATCAGCGTACCGGCTTATTTCAACGATACCCAGCGGAAGGCGACGAAGCAGGCGGCGGAGATTGCCGGACTGAAGGTTGAGCGGCTGATCAGTGAGCCGACGGCAGCGGCGATCGCGTACGGCCTGCATCAGGAGCAGTCGGATACGAAGTTTCTGGTCTTCGACCTGGGGGGCGGCACGTTCGATGTGTCGATCCTGGAGTTTTTCGAAGGGGTGATGGAGGTCAAATCCATCGCTGGGGATAATTACTTGGGTGGTGAGGATTTCACCAATCAGCTGGTCTCGTATTTTACCGAAACCCATGGCATTGATATCCAGGAGCTAGATCATAAGGCGCGATCTGCGATCTTCAAGCAAGCAGAGCTGTGCAAGAGGGCTCTGGGCACGGAGACGGCCGGACATATGAGCTTTACGGAAGGGGACAAGCAGGCGGAGTTAAGTGTGGACCGTCAGCAATTTGAGAAAATCTGCAGTCAGCTTATGCTCCGTTTACGTCATCCGATCGAACGGGCCTTGCGGGATGCATCATTGGCGCCTTCCGAGCTGGATGCGATAATTCTGGTCGGGGGCGCTACGCGGATGCCGATCATTAAGTCAGTCGTGAGCAAGATGCTGGGACGACTCCCCTTCTCGCAGATTAACCCGGATGAGGCGGTGGCCTTGGGAGCAGCTATCCAGGTCGCGCTCAAGGAACGCAATGAGGCGCTGAAGGAAGTCGTGCTGACCGATGTATGCCCCTATACACTCGGGACGGATATGGTCAAGAGGCTCGGCAACGGCAGTTATGAAGATTTTTTCAAGCCGATTATCGAGCGGAATACACCGATTCCTGTCAGCAAGGTCGAGCGTTTCTATACGGTCCGTGACCATCAGACAGAGTTATCCGTTGCGGTCTACCAGGGCGAAAGCCGCCGGCTTGAGAACAATATCCGTATTGGCGGCTTCCTGGCTCAAGTACCGTCAGACTTGGCTGGCAAGCAGCCGATCGACGTGAGGTACACCTATGACATCAACGGCATCCTGGAGGTCGAGGTCACGACGGTCACCACGGGAGAGAAGGTGAAGCAGATTATCGAGAAAAACCCGGGCGTGCTGACCCCGGAAGAGATCGAAGCCCGTCTGCTGGAGCTAAGGGATATCAAGATTCACCCGCGGGAGAGAACAGAAAACCGGCTGCTGGTGGCCAAGGGTGAGCGGTTATATGAGGAAGCGCTCGGAGAGAAACGAGATCAGATCGGATTTTACCTGAGTCAATTCGAACAAGCGCTGATGACCCAAAATGAGCAGGTGATCCAAAAAGCCGCTTCCGAATTCAAGAAACAGCTGCTTCACTTTGAGAGGTGGCTGGATTACTAGTGACGGTATGGGAATGGCTCGGTATCGAACGTACGCAGGATGAGAAAGAAATAAAACGGGCCTATGCCCGGCAGTTGAAAAAGCATCATCCCGAGGATGATCCGCAGGGCTACCAGCAGCTGAGGGAGGCTTACGACGAAGCCCTCAGACTGGCCAAGCAGCCTCAGCGCCTGGATGACGATGATGACGACGGGTTCGGGTATGGTACGGACTGGGATGACAGCGGCTATGAAGATACGGAGGAGCAGGAGGAAGAGCTGCACATCCCGAGGCTAATCGTATCCCAACCGGAGGAGAAAGAGGAGGAAGAACCCAATACCCCGAGACTGGTCGTATGGGAGCACCCGGGCGGCTTTACGCAGACCCAACATCCGGTGGACCGGTTCATGGAGCAAGCAGAGGCGTTGTATCATGATTACTTCGCACGCATCGATGTGACACGCTGGACGGAGCTGTTGAGCTCGGATCTGGTATGGAATGTGGAGCAGAGAGAATTGCTTAGCGGGCGGCTGATCATATTCCTGCAGGAACATGATCAGCTCCCGCCTGAGGTGTGGAGACTGCTGGATAGCAACTTCCACTGGCAGGAGCGGATTAGTCAGGAGAGGGAATTCGCCGAACCGTTGTCAGATGAGTTTATCAGACACTTGACCACTCAAGTGACGTGGCCAGGGTTGAGATTCTCTTCCTTTGACCCCGAGGACAAGGTGGACTACGATGCTTTTCTGCAACTGCGACAGTTGGCTTTACAGGCGCTCCGGCAGGAAGAGCTGGAGGCTGCGGGAGCGTATCTGGATAAAGCATACTCCATCTATCCCCAAGATCCGGATCTCCTCCGGCTTCAGGTGGATTACTATGTGCGCACGGGCAACGCTGAGCTTGCTCTCGATGCCTGCAGCCGGCTCATTGCCTGGTATCCGGATGAGATGGATGGGTATATGTACCGGGCGCGGATCTGGTATGAGCAGGTGCTGTATGCCGAGGCGGTCCGGGAATGCCAATTTATTTTGACCCGGATGCCGGAGAATGCTGCTATTCGCTGCCTGCTCGGCCAGTGCTACATGAAGCTCGGAGACATTCAGCAGGCTATCCTTTGCCTGGAGCAAGTACTTGAAAGTGAACCGAATGACATCACGGCGATCGTTCTTCTGGCAAAATGCCGGATGAAGCGGGCCCAGGCCATCCGTAAGAAGCGGGACCCGGAGCGGAGGTCGGAGCTGCTGAAGCTCAGGCAACAGCTGGATTACAGCGGGGGGAGGGCAGAGAGATGGAAGATTGTCTCCCTGGTTGCGCCGAAGATCAGGCTTGCCGTTTGTCTGGTTCTGATCATCGGGATGCATCTGATGCTGAACCACGCATTTATCCAACATACGGGTTATACAGCATGGGAATGGGTTACGGAAACATTCAGGGAGGAACAAACGACCGAAATCGTACCTATTACTTCCCAAGATCGTCTGAAGGCAGGAAATCACCTCGTTCAATTCACGCTCAACGAAGCTTCGTACCTTGGTTTATACGAGTATAGGAGAAAGGACGGGCAGGGAGCCGAGCGGGTGGAGTTTGACTCTTATCTGTCCCTGCATAAGAAGGGGATCAAGGCAAACGAGGAAAAGCCTACCGGATGGTTTTATGTCGGGCTCTTGGGTGATTCCGGGGTTATTGTCGAGGTGGATGCCAAGCAGGCCGTAAAGTTAAATAAAGTGAAGAACGGCGAGATGACAGCCGAGATCACCGGCAAGGTGCAGGATGCCTCCTCCTCCGGGCAATTACAAGAGCTTGTTCAGGAGTTGTTGGGGCTTAAAGGGTATGCCCGATACAGAGATATCCCCGTAGTCAAAGATACGTATATCGATGCACGAATCGTGGAGGAAGCGGAACCGGAGAGTCCGGAAATGCCCGTGGAGGCTATGATTTACCTGGTTCTCCTGCTCCCGCTGTACGGGCATGTCATCTATGGGCTCCTCGCCGTCTACAGGGCGGCCAGATTCTGATATAGAGGTGGAGGGATAACCAACAGATGGCTTATAATGAGCAGCGCCAAAACCTGGATCGTTACGCGCGTGCGTTATCCATACTTTGCTTCAGCGGTGAAAGCATATACCGGGCTGCATTAGAGAATAGACCGATTCGTAGGGCATGGTATCGCAGCATCCTTGAGACTAGGATGAAAAAGCCGATCAAGGATGCAGAAAGTCTGAAGCGGGAGTTGGAAGGGTTCAGCTCTACAGGATACAGGAATAGCTTTGACCACTGGACCCGGATACTATCGTCGTCCTCTGAAGCTGAGCGTGCGCGCTACATGCAATCGCTGCCGGAAGGGCAGGAGCTTACCACCGAACTGCTCTGTATCCATCATTATTTGAGCAGACTTCCGGCAGGAGGCATTGCTGCATTGGATTATGCTTGGGGGAGTTGTTTGTGCCAGGCGGGATTGGCACTCAGGTATCTCACCCGCGAAGAACATGACGCTTACCTGCTGCATTTTGCTTTGAGCGCTCAAAGGGCCTATGCGAATTGGAGCGAATACGTCATAGGGTATGCCGCCGGCCTTCAATACATGAACCGGGATTTTTCCTTTTCTTATACGCAAGAGCACAAAGTCGTCCTTACTCAGCTGCTGACTTCCAGACATAGCCCTTTTCAGAAGGTAAGCTGGAACTTGAAGCTGGGGTAGCTGGCAAATCGGTCGTACCACCAATTAATAAGACGATTCTCATTCCAAGTTGTTAGTGATGAGAGTCGTCTTTCCATATTGAACCCCGTCGTATCAGTTATTTGGGAATACCTAAAAGTTGAATCCTTACATACCGAAGCGGAGAATATCACTATGACCATGATAGGCATTGATTTGGGGACTTCGAATAGTCTCGTGGCGTATTGGACCGATAACGGACCGGCCATTATTCCAAATGTACTGGGCGAGCGGCTCACACCGTCAGTCATCAGCATCGATGAGAACGGCGAGATTCTGGTCGGGCAGATCGCCAAGGAACGGCTGATTACACATCCCGACCGGTCAGCGGCAGCCTTCAAACGCTATATGGGGACGGAGAAGGTATTCCGTCTGGCTCAATATGCCTTTACGCCGGAGGAGCTCTCCTCGTTCGTGATCAAGTCACTCAAGGCGGATGCGGAAGCTTTCTTCGGGGCAGAAGTGACCGAGGCGGTCATCAGCGTACCGGCTTATTTCAACGATACCCAGCGGAAGGCGACGAAGCAGGCGGCGGAGATTGCCGGACTGAAGGTTGAGCGGCTGATCAGTGAGCCGACGGCGGCGGCGATCGCGTACGGGCTGCATCAGGAGCAGTCGGATACGAAGTTCCTGGTCTTCGACCTGGGGGGCGGCACGTTCGATGTGTCGATCCTGGAGTTTTTCGAAGGGGTGATGGAGGTCAAATCCATCGCTGGGGATAATTACTTGGGTGGTGAGGATTTCACCAATCAGCTGGTCTCGTATTTTACCGAAACTCACGGGATCGATATACAGGCGCTAGATTATAAGGCGCGATCTGCGATCTTCAAGCAAGCAGAGCTGTGCAAGAGAGCTCTGGGCACGGAGACGGCCGGACATATGAGCTTTACGGAAGGGGACAAGCAGGCGGAGTTAAGTGTGGACCGTCAGCAATTTGAGAAAATCTGCAGTCAGCTTATGCTCCGTTTACGTCATCCGATCGAACGGGCCTTGCGGGATGCATCATTGGCGCCTTCCGAGCTGGATGCGATAATTCTGGTCGGGGGCGCTACGCGGATGCCGATCATTAAGTCAGTCGTGAGCAAGATGCTGGGACGTCTGCCCTTCTCCCAGATTAACCCGGATGAGGCGGTAGCCTTGGGAGCAGCTATCCAGGTCGCGCTCAAGGAACGCAATGAGGCGCTGAAGGAAGTCGTGCTGACCGATGTATGCCCCTATACGCTAGGAGTGGAGATCGTCAAGAGGGTCGGAAACGGCAACTATGAAGAGGGATTTTTCAAGCCGATTATTGAGCGGAATACACCGATTCCTGTCAGCAAGGTCGAGCGCTTATACACGGCTTATGACCATCAGACGGACATATCCCTCGAGATCTACCAGGGGGAAAGCCGCCGGATTGAGAACAATATCCGTATTGGCGGCTTCGTGGTTCAAGTGCCGTCTGATTTGGCCGGCAACCAGCCGATCGACGTGAGGTACACCTATGATATCAACGGCATCCTGGAGGTCGAGGTCACGACGGTCACCACGGGAGAGAAGGTGAAGCAGATTATCGAGAAAAACCCGGGCGTGCTGACCCCGGAAGAGATCGAAGCCCGTCTGCTGGAGCTGAGAGATATCAAGATTCACCCGCGGGAGAGAACAGAAAACCGGCTGCTGGTGGCCAAGGGTGAGCGGTTATATGAGGAAGCGCTCGGAGAGAAACGAGATCAGATCGGATTTTACCTGAGTGAATTCGAACAAGCGCTGATGACCCAAAATGAGCAGGTGATCCAAAAAGCCGCTTCCGAATTCAAGAAACAGCTGCTTCACTTTGAGAGGTGGCTGGATTACTAGTGACGGTATGGGAATGGCTCGGTATCGAACGTACGCAGGATGAGAAAGAAATAAAACGGGCCTATGCCCGGCAGTTGAAAAAGCATCACCCCGAGGATGATCCGCAGGGCTACCAGCAGCTGAGGGAGGCTTACGACGAGGCGCTCAGACTGGCCAAGCAGCGGCGCGTCCTGGATGCTGAGGATGACAGGTCCCAGGATGATATGGACTGGAATGACGGCGAACATGAAGATACGGGGGAGGAAGAAATCCACACTCCGCGGCTGGTGGTCTGGGAACCGGAGGAAGAGCAGGAGACGGAATCCTATACCCCGAGGCTTGTAGTAGCGGAGCAGCAGAGCGGATTCCCGTCGTTCCCTCAACAGCTGGACCGGTTCATGGAGCAGGTGGAAGCTGTGTACGATGATTTCTGGGCCCGTATCGACATGGATCGCTGGACAGAGCTGCTGAACTCGGATATCGTCTGGCAGGTCGCTCAGAGGCAGACGCTCAGCTTGCGGCTGCTCAGCTTCCTCGAGGAGCATGACCAGCTGCCGCCCCATGTGTGGAGGCTGCTGGAGGAAAGCTTTTACTGGCAGGAGCGGATCCGCGAGGAACCGGAATTTGCTGAACAGTTCTCCGGCGGGTTTATCCGGCATATGTCCGATCAATTGGAAGGACTGGGACTTCGGTTTCCTTCCTTGGTTGAAGGGGAAGAGGTGGATTACGATGCTTTCCTGCGTCTGCGCAAAGCCGCCTTGGAGGCGCTGCAAGATGACGACCTTGAGGGCGCAGGAGAGGCCCTGGATGAAGCCTATGCCATATATGCCCTGGACCCGGATCTCCACCGGCTCCAGGCAGAGTATTATGTACGCAGGGGAGAGCGGGAGCTTGCGCTGGCTGCTTGTAACCGTGCCATTGCATCCTCCCCGGATGAAATGGACGGCTATTTGTACCGGGCGCGAATCTGGTACGAGCAGAACGAGGTTACGGAGGCGATTCGGGAATGCCAGTTTATTCTGACTCGGATGCAGGTGAACACAGCTATTCGCTGCTTGCTCGGCCAATGCTATATGAAGCTGGGGGATCTTGAACGGGCTATCCCTTACCTGGAACAAGTGCTTGAAGAGGACCCGTATGATATGACGGCCGTGGTTTGTTTGACGGAGTGCCGGATGCAGAAGGCCAGGGAACTCCGCAAGGAGTCGGGCCGGGCCGGAAGCTTAGAGCTGCTGAAGGCTACGAAACAACGGAGCAGTCGGAGGATGGATCGCTGGACCAAGTGGTGGATCCAGCTTGCCGTCTGTCTGGTTCTGATTACCGTGTGCAGTGTGCTGACGTACGGTTCAATTTTCCAACAGCAATCGGTCCAGCTTAAGGAGGAGCCGACCGTGATTATACCCATAACGTCCATTGAGGGATGGAGAACCGGGAATCATCTCGTTCAATTTACACTCACGAATGCCAGAGCCATAGGCTTGTATGAGTACAAGCGGCAGGACGGGGAGGGTGCTATGCATGCGGAATATGCAACCTATATGATGACGGCAAAGAAGGAATACGTGCCTGAGTCCGAAGAACCGTCCGGCTGGGTACATGTCGGCTATCTCGGCGATACCGCGGTTACGGTCATCGTAGATAAGAAGCTGAGCGGCCAAATAACCAAAGAGAAGACGGCCCAAATTACGGGGAGGGTGCTGGATGTACCTTCTCGTCCATTCCAAGACATGGTCGAGGAACTGCTGGCACTTAAATCGCTAGTTACATACAAGAGTGGTCAGTTCATAACCGATACGTATGTAGATGCACGGGTTGAGGTGGTGGAAGTGCCTGAGAGCCCCGATCCTCCGGCTCCCGGCCGGTTATCGTATTTATGATGTACGGTCTCGTCCTATGGGCATTAGGTCTACTCGTCCAGGCAGCCAATTACTCAACTAGAGATGGGGGTGTAACGGGTGCCTGATATTGTCTTAGAGGAGCGCAAGAAGCTTGATCTCTACGCAAGTGCGCTATCAGCTGTCTGCTTCAGCGGGGACTCCATGTACGAGGTTGCGATGGAGAATAAACAGATCCGCCGATCGTATTACCGCCAAGGACTAGACTCTTGGACGAGTGAGCCGATTAAGAACGCACAAAGCTTAAAGCAGGTTTTGGATTGGATAGACTATCTGGGAAGACGACATAGATTTAACGACTGGACCCGGAAGTTGTCCACGATGTCGGAGGCTGGGCGTGAACGCTACATCCAATCCCTGGATGGGCATGTGCATAAGGTAGAGCTGCTCATTGTCAATCGTTACCTCAGAAGGCTTCCTGCAGGAGGCATTGCGGCTGTGGATTATGCTTGGAGCTCCTTCTTGTGCCAGGCGGGCCTGGAATTCAATTATCTCACTCGCGACGAGTATTATGCTTATCTGCTGCAGACTGCGCGGAACGCTCAGCGGGACTATGGGGGTTGGAACGAATACGTCATTGGGTTTGCTGCGGGCATCCAATTTGTGGACCGGAACATGTCCACTGCCTACATGGAAAAGGAAAAATCGGCTATAACGGAGCTGCTTACTTCCAGGCACAGTCCGTTTGAGAAGGTAAGCTGGAGCCTGGAGCTGGGGTAGAGCCAGCAGGCAGCAGGATAAGTTCAGAGCTATGGAATAGCTCGTTCAGAGATAGGGAAAGAGAAGCGTTGGACTCGGAGCCAGCGCTTTTTTGACATGTACTTGGCCCCCTGTCCTGACCTGCTAAGGTGGTAAGCTGACGCTATGAAGCTGCTCCATAGCTGGGCGCTCCTCCTTTCACCCGGCAGATCGCAACCGCCGTTTATTTATGTGAAGGACCTGTCTAAACCTTATCAAACCGCGGCCGGACGCCTATTTTTCACCCATATCGCGTTATGACTATCCCAGGTTGCGAAATGAATATCCGCGTGCAGCAAGGGTTTTCGGGGACAATAAGCTCATATCGTCAGGGAATGACTATGGACGGCAATGAGCGCTGTCTCTTACTATGCAGAGGTGACCGCCGGATACGGCTAAGGCTTCCACCGGATATTCAAGGCTTAGAAAGGGAGAGACCATATGCAGGATAATGCCACCGCAACCCAGGCTCCGGCCGTTGGGAATGTGTATCGAAAAGAGAAGCTGAAAAGGCTCGTCCGCAACCGCTGGCTCTATGCGATGCTGCTGCCGGGTTTGCTGTACTTCATCATTTTCAAGTATATTCCGATGTACGGAGTGCTGCTTGCTTTCAAAAATTACCAGCCCTTTCTCGGATTCGCGGGCAGCGAATGGGTCGGGCTGAAGCATTTCGAACGATTCTTCGGTGATCCTCTGTTCTGGATGCTGATGAAGAATACCTTTATACTCGCGATGTACAACATCGTCTTTTTCTTCCCGCTGCCGATTATCGTCGCGCTGATGCTCAATGAGCTGAGGTTAGCCGTGTACAAGCAGCTGATTCAGACGCTGATCTATATCCCTCACTTCATGTCGTGGGTTGTCATCGTATCGATCGCTTACCTGTTCTTCACGACCGAGGGCGGTATCGTCAACGAATTGATCGCAGCTCTGGGCGGGGAGAAGATCAACTTCCTGCTTAGTCCGGACTGGTTCCGTCCGTTCATCACCGCCGAGGTGATGTGGAAGGAAACCGGCTGGGGAACGATTATCTTCCTCGCAGCCTTGGCGGGTGTGGACACCCAGCTCTATGAGGCAGCCAAGATGGACGGGGCGAACCGGATGCACCAGCTGTGGCATATCACGCTGCCGGCCATTCGTTCTACGATCGTGATCCTGCTCATTCTGAGAATGGGACATTTCCTGGATACGGGCTTCGAGCAGATCTACCTGAGCTTGAATGCTATGAACCGGGAGGTTGCAGAGGTCTTCGATACTTATGTATACTCGACGGGGATTTCACAAGGACAATACAGCTATTCGACGGCCGTCGGTCTCTTTAAATCCGTTGTCGGTCTCGTGCTGGTCGCTGCCTCGAACTACCTTTCCAAGAAGTTTGGCGAGGAAGGCATTCTGTAAGACTTGAAACCATCATCGAAAGGAGATGACGCTCCATGGTCCATGACCGTTCCTGGGGGAGCAGGCTGTTTGACGGCTTGAATATCGTCCTGCTTGGCTTGTTCGCCCTGATTACTATCGTTCCGTTCATCTATATCGTCGCCGGTTCGTTCGCTACCCAGAAGGAATTGCTGGAGAAAGGGTTTATCTTATTCCCGACGGAATTTTCTCTGAGCGCCTATGAGTTTATCTTCTCCACCAGCACGCTGATGCGCAGTATGGGAGTGACGATTTTCATCACGATCGTCGGGACCCTGATCAATATCGTATTCACGTGCCTGATGGCGTATCCGCTGGCCCGGAAGGATCTGGACTACCGTAAGCCGATTCAGATCATGGTTATCTTCACCATGCTGTTCAGCGGCGGGATGATTCCTACGTTTCTGGTGGTGAAGCAGCTTGGCTTTATCGACACGTATTGGTCCTTGCTGCTGCCGGGTGCGATCAGCGCCTTTAACCTGATCATCATGCGCAGCTTCTTCCAGCAGCTTCCCGATGGGCTGGAAGAGTCGGCCAAGATCGACGGTGCGAGCGATCCCGGTATTCTGTGGAAAATTGTGATTCCGCTGTCGCTGCCTGCAATTGCGACGTTCTCCTTGTTTTACGCGGTAGGTCATTGGAATACATTCTTCAATGCCGTGCTGTACATCAACGATTCGACCATGTGGCCGATTCAGGTTCTGCTCCGGCAGATCGTTATCCTATCCGAGGGCGGAGGCTTGGGAGATTCCGCAGCGCTGGATGCGAGCTTCGTCCAGCCGCCAGAACAGACGGTGAAGATGGCGGTTATCGTCGTATCGACGCTGCCGATTCTGCTGGTGTATCCGTTCTTGCAGAAGCATTTTGCCAAAGGGGCTTTAATGGGATCGGTGAAGGGATAAATTCCCTTCATCGTTGTCATCTTAATGATAGATAAGCAATCAAAGCCATTATTGATGTCATGTTCAATAGAAAAGGGAGGATTCATTCTAATGAAGAAAACAAATAAGCAAGTTTGGATGAAATCGGCTACGGCGATTAGTGCGATGGCTGTTATGGCCGGCGTGCTCGCAGGCTGCGGAGGAGGGAATTCGTCCAAATCTGCCGCAGGAACGGACGCAGGTAAGGGTGGAGCCCAAGGCCCGTATAAAATGTCCATTATGCTCCCAAGCTATAACCCGGAGCCGATGTCTACAGACGGCGAATTGTTTAAGCGCCTTCAAGAAAAAACGAACACCGATCTGAAGCTGACTTGGGTGCCATCCTCGACCTATGAGGACAAGCTTAGCTCGACCGTGGCTTCCGGAGAACTGCCAAGCGTCATTACGGTGCTCAATCAGAAGCTTCCTTATATCGTCAACTCGGCCCGTGCCGGTATGTTCTGGGAAGTCGGTCCTTATCTGAAGGATTATCCGAACCTGAGCAAGATGAACCCGCTTGCACTTGAAGCGGTATCTATCGACGGTAAAATTTACGGAATTTACCGTGAGCGTGATTTGGCGAAGGACGGCATTATGCTGCGTAAGGACTGGCTGGATAACCTGGGCCTCAAAGAGCCAAAAACGATCGATGAATTTTACAATGTACTGAAGGCGTTTGCACAAAATGACCCGGATAAAAACGGCAAAGCCGATACGGTAGGTCTGGTCGAACAACAGGTCACTGCGGCATGGCGCAGCATGCTGGTCTGGCATGGCGGTCCGGTGGACTGGGAAGTCAAGGACGGCAAGATGAGTCCAGCGGCTCTGTCGCCTGCCTACCTCGAGACGATGAAGTTCTACAAGAAGCTGTATGCTGAGAAGCTGATCAACCAGGACTTCGCCGTTGTCAAGGACGGACGCCAGGTGATGAACAAAGGCAAGGCCGGCGCATGGATCGCTAATATGAATGACGGACAAGGCATTGAGGAAGCGATCAAGAAGGTAGAACCTACGGCGAGCCTGACGATGGTTAATGCCCTGGAAGGTCCGAAGGGACTGCGCAGCGTAGGCGGTACCGGCTCCTACGGGATGTTCATGATTCCGAAGACGACAGTCAAGACGGAAGCCGAGCTGAAGGCTGTGCTGAACTTCTTCGACAAGATTTCCGATGAGGACATGCAGAACATGCTGATTAACGGAATCGAAGGCCGTCAATATACGCTGGAGAACGGGCAGTATAAGAAAACAGCCGATCCTAAGATGCTCGTCGAGTTCGGCTCGGGCGACGCTTCCCAGTTGGCCGCTCTTCGCGACAAGCTGAAGTCCTATGGCGGTCCGTTGTTCCAATTGCGTGACAAGCTGTACAAGGCCAATGCTGAGATTGCCGTACCGAACCCAACCAATGCGTATATCTCCAACACCTATAGCGAACGGGGCAAGGAACTGGATAAAATTATCGACGATGCCCGCACGAAATTCATCATGGGTCAACTGGACGAAGCCGGCTGGAACAGTGCTGTAAACAAATGGCTGCAGGATGGCGGTTCCAAGATCATCGAGGAGTACACGGACTCTTATAACAAGAGCCAGAAAAAATAAAGCAGCAGACAGGCCTCCGCTGTATTAAAATAAAGAAACATCAAGAACAGTTGCTGGGGGTAGTGGGGAATGCGAACATCAAGTTATTTACTTAAACTGGTCATTCTAACTTTAATCGTGGGGACCTTCCCTGTGCTTACGTTAGGATGGTATTCCTACCACTACTCCTCGCAATCGGTATTGAAGCAGCTGGAAGAAGGCAATTCCCAGGTTCTGCGGCAAAGCCAGCTTCGCGTCGAGCAGACGCTTAAGATGATCGATTACTCGACCTCGCAGGTATTAAGCCTGCCGGTCGTTATTCGATCTTTTCCCATGCGCTTGGGGCTTGGTGACACCGAGACGATCCGTGAGATCTATAATGTCCTGGGTTCGATCCAAACGTTCGAGCTGGGCATCAAGGATGTCTACTTGTTCAGCATGGAAAAGGACTGGCTGATCAGCAACTCCGGGCTGGACGAGTACAGTCCTCCCGGATTGAAGGATAAGATCCGCGAGTATGCGGATATGCCTCAGGGCTCGAGGTGGGTGAGCGGCAACGCGGCCAAGCTTCAGGGAGCCGAGGGTGTCGTTGAATTGCAGCATTCGGTGATGAGTCTCAAGAAATGGCCGATCAACTCCGCGCATCCGCGGGGGATGATCTGCGTCGTGCTGTCGCCTCAGCAGCTGAAGCAGCTGATCGACAGCGATCCGCGTACGGGCGAAATGTTCATTGTCGACGAGGATAACCGTATTATTGCGCATTCCGACGATGCCAAGCTGGGCTTGGATGTATCCGGCGCTCCCTATATGCAGACCATGCGTGAGCATCACAGCGACATCGGGGTGTTGAATGCCAAAGAAGCCGGGGAGGACTTGTCGGTTTCCTACCGGAAATCCGCCTATAACGGCTGGACCTATGTCTCCATCGTACCAACCAGCGCGATCACGGAGCAGGTGAGGTCGATCGCCTGGACATCCATTCTGGTCAGCGTTATTGTGCTGATCGCGACGGTGCTCGCCGCGTTGATCGGCTCAAGACGCATGTATTCCCCGGTACGCCGGATCTATCATGCGCTGCTTGACGATAAGGGAAGCGTGCAGAAGAAGGATGAGTTCAAG
The DNA here is from genome assembly GCF_038070315.1 of Paenibacillus filicis. NCBI lineage: Bacteria > Bacillati > Bacillota > Bacilli > Caryophanales > Paenibacillaceae > Paenibacillus > Paenibacillus filicis. Next base: position 81,332 of record NZ_JBBPCC010000014.1, read on the forward strand.
GCGATTACGGAACGGATTCAATCGCTGATCCAGGATCAGTCCCAGCTGCAGTTCGAACTCAAGGGACAGCAGAAGCAGCTCGTGGAGCTGCTGGTCCGCAAGCTCATGCTGGGAGAGGCCAAGGCTCGGGAAATCTCCGAGAGCCTGCTCTATTACGGGTATGACTATACCCGGGGGTGGGCGGTGATGCGCGTGCTGCTCTTCCAGATCGACGGTCTGGAGGGCGAACGCTTCACGGAGAAGGACCGCGATCTGCTGCTGTTCGCGATCGGCAATATTGTGTCGGAGCTTGCGCCGGATGAGCATCGGCTGCCTGCTGTCATTATGCAGGAATCGGTCGTCGTGCTGATCGGCACGAATTCGCAATCCGAGGAGGTATTCAAGGATGCGGTGTTTGAGATGGCGACGGAGATGCAGCAGGCGATCAAACGGTACTTGCAGCTGCCGACGAGCATTGGCATCAGCCGTTCGTTCGAGGATTGGTCGGAAGCTTCCCGCGGCTACGCGGAGGGGGAGAACGCGCTGAAGTATCGGGCAAGGCTCGGGGAAGAGGCGATTCTATTTATCGAGGATGTGCAGCCGGACAAGGGAAAAGAGATCCTTTACCCGAAGGAGCTTGGTGAAGAGCTGCTTCAAGCGATCAAGTCGCTCGAGCAGGAGAGGGCTTCGCAGGCGCTCTCGGTCTTGATGGAAGCCTTGTCGAGGCAGGACTACGACCATAACGATTACCAGATGGCGCTGGTCCGGCTGCTGACCGACCTGCTCCGGCTGCTTCAGGATTCGGGCATTTCTCTGCATGGGCTGGAGCTCGGAGAAAGCTCGCTATTCGAAGAGCTGCTGACGCTTCACACGAGCCGGGAGATCGCGGCCTGGTTCGAAGGGAAGATCGTGCAGCCAGGGATCCGCTTGCTGGAAGAGCGTCGTGAGACGCAATTCCGGACGATCTCGCAGGAAGTGAAGCGCCTAATCGAGGACGCCTTCGACACCGATCTGACCCTGGAGAAGATCGGTTCTCGGCTGAACTATCACCCGCAGTACATCAGCCGGGTATTCCGGCAGGAGACCGGCATCAACTTCGCCGAGTATCTGGCACAGTACCGCCTGGAGATTGCCAAGCGCTGGCTGCGGGAAACGGCGCTGACCATTACCGAGATTGCCGAGAAGCTGAAGTATAACAATCCGGCGAACTTTATCCGGTATTTCCGCAAGATGGAAGGCATTACGCCGGGGCAGTACAGGGAGCAGAATCGGGAGATATGATGCGGGCGGGTGGAGTTAAGGAAGGCCAATGGCCGGGATGGGAAAGGCATATGAAGCAGGACTTGGGCCAAGGCGGCTCGGGTCCTGCTTCTTCTGCATGTCGTGGGGCGTATGGCAGGCACAGGCACAAGATATTTGTGGAGGGCTGCCTTGGCGCAGCAGTCTGGCAACGTGCGCCTAAGTATAGGTGTAAGAGGACTGGGAGCAAGCAGCGGGGGGAAGGAGAATTTTTTTACAGTTGGTCTAATTATCGAGAGCCCTTCACCCGATATTTATACCATTGGGCCTAGTTTTCCAGGACTTTTACATGAATTTAAATGGATTAATTCGGTAAAGTGGGATATAATTCCTGTGTTTACTTCTTGTTCTTCTGTCGATAGAGCGAGCAATTGCTCGACAATGGCCGAAGAATGCTCATTGATAACTACATAGTAAGGAGGAAAAATAATGAATTGGCAAGAAGGCCAACGCAAAATCAGCTCAATCCTGATCTTCACCATGCTGTTCAGCCTGCTGATGCCTATGCTGGCATTTGGAGCGGCTCCTGCATCCTTCAACGATTTAGGGGGCTCTTACGCAAGTAAGGAGATTCAAGCCTTGGCCGATCAGGGTGTGCTCAGCGGCTATGAGGACGGCTCGTTCCGCCCCGCTCAGGCGATCAGTCGTGCAGAGCTGGCTAAGCTGCTCTCGCTGTCCTTGGAGCTGAAGGAAGATGCTGAGCAAGCAGCATCGTTCTCTGACGTGGCAGCCGATGCCTGGTATCGCGGATATGTAGGAGCATTGGTCGCCTCGGGGATCACGCAAGGCACCTCGGAGACAACCTTTTCCCCAGAGGCCAAGGTCACTCGGGAGGAGCTGGTCATCTTCTTCATCCGCGCGCTAGGTGTGGAGAAGGAAGCTCTGCAAGCATCGCTGGGGGAAGGATTGTCCGACCTGAAGGACGTCTCGGGCTGGGCGCAGCCGCATGTCTCGCTGGCTTACCGCATTGGATTGGTCAATGGCATCGAGGGCCCGAACGGGGTACTGGTGTTCAAGCCTAAGGCGAATGCCGAAAGGCAGGCTTTGGCTCGATTGGCTTATGAATTCAAGACGGGCAAGGCTAAGTTCGTTGCCAAAGCCAAAGAGCTTGTTCGTTATAACGAACTGGCTGTTGTATCCGTAACTGTCGTCAGCCAGACCACGATTGAGGTCACCTTTAATCAAGAGGTATCGGCGGCTGTAGCGGCGGATTTTGTATTCGATCAAGGTCTGAAGGTCACGAAAGCGGAGTTGAAGTCTGGCAGCAAAACCGTGGTCGTCTTGACGACATCCTCCCAGACGTCCGGCACCGTGTACAAGCTTCTTTATAAAGGCAAGGATACCGGTAAAACGTTCAAGGGCGCTTCGGCTATCTTGGGCGGCGGAGGTGGAGGCGGCTCCAGCAGCAACCCAAGCCAACCGGTTACGGATACCGATAAGACGGACCTAGAGAAATTAAACAGCGGCGGTACTTATGACAACCTGACTGTGCGTTCCTCCGGAACGCTAGGTCCTGCGGACGGAAAAGGCACGACGACCGTGACTGGCATCCTGACGCTGGATCCTGGCGCAAGTGGCGAGATCACGCTGCAGAACGTCAATGCCGCTCAGATTCTCGTAGCCTCCGGCAGCTCGAATTCCATCAAGCTCAAGAACACTGTGATCCAAAGCTTGAAAGTAGCTGCAAGCAACCAGCCGAGCCCGGTTCGTATCGAATCGTTGGCCGGTGCGAAAGTGGATCAAACGGATATTCAATCCAAAGTAATCATGGAATCGACCGCAGGAAGTCTCGGTATGATCAAGATCGGCTCCGGCGCAGCAGGCCAGGAGATTGAATTGAGAGGGACGCTGCAGGGCGGCATCACGGTGCAAGGCCAAGGCGCCCATATCAAGCTGGCTAAGCCTCCAGGGGGAGGTGAGACAACGGTCGCTTCCTTGAATCTGGCTGCCAATGCAACGGTATCAACGGATTCCGACACGACGTTGAAGGCGGTTAGCGTTACCTCGCCTACGGCCAAGATAACGTTGGAAGGAGAAGGAATGGTCGAGGCGGTCACCGTATCCAAAGAGGCCCAGGGCGCTACACTCCGTCTTGCCACCTCCAATATTGGAGCGATCAAGCTGGAAGCCAGCATCAAGCTTGAGGGAAACTCTAAAGAAATCAGCAAGATCAGGATGATTGCGGAGCCGGGCGTGGTTGTCGAGGCATCCCCTGAACTCGTGCGTGAATTGAAGGAGATGGCGGAAGTGGCCATCGCGAAGATCCCGGATTTCACGGAGTATTCACCGGCTATTGACACTGAGATTGAAAAGGCGGACATCACGGCTTCGAATGCCGTTCTTCTCGGCACGCCCGAAGCGGAAATTGCCGGATACGTGGATCGCCTTAAGCCTGCAATTCAGAGGATTGCAGAGCTGGCCGTCGAGCAGGCCGCAAGGGAGCTCGCTGGGAAGGTTGATGGGAAGCTTGCCATTGGCTTCGCCCAAGGAGATTCTCCAGAGTCCGTGACACGCTCCATCTCGCTGCCAACCCTGGATGCCGAGAAAAAAGTCGGCATTGTCTGGTCTAGTTCCAATGCTGCCGTGGTCGCGACGGATGGTACGGTCGTGCGTCCGGCCGAAGGTGAGCCGAATGCCAGAGTAGAGCTTAGGGCCGTTTTGTCCAGAAATGGTTCAACGGCTAATGTCGAACAGGTCGTTACCGTACTGGCTCAAAATCAAGAGAAGCTTGTCGCCAAAGCTACTCCCGGGGACGGCCAAGTCACATTAACCTGGAACTCCGTCGGGAACAATGTTATGTATCAGGTATACGGATCTAAAGTTAGTGGTTCTTATGCTGCGCCTCTTGCAACTGTTTGGAACACAACCTATACCGTCTATAACTTGGAAAACGACAAAATCTATTACTTCACGGTGACAGCGGTCCAAGGCGGAAAAGTCACTAGTTCTCAGGAAGTCAGCGTGACACCAGGTTTGTCCCAAACGGCCGTGCCTACCGTGACAGGAGTTGTGTACAGCTATGGCTGGAGGCTGGAGGGTCAAACGGAGCCTTATGCGATACTTCAGTTAACGAAGGAAGACAAGGCATACATTGATAGGCATCCTGTAGGTTCAGATGGCAAATACCGGCTGTATAAGGATTACTTCTCCCATGGGAGCTTTGCCGTAGGCGAGCGGATATTATTAACGGCTCAAGCGGATAACAAGCGAGAAAGTGACCCTGTGGTTCTGGAAGTGAAGCCGACAATCGGTACGACGGCCAAGCCTACGGTGATCGGAGACGTGTACGACAAAGGAGATTTCTACGGATATGCGGAGCCTGGGGCGACGGTGATCGTCACGACAGGGACAGACAATCCACATGATACGAAGGCTTCCCACAAGGACGGATCGTTCAGCTTGTACTCCGGATACTATCCGGTCGGCACTGTGTTGAGGCTGACAGCCATTCAATTCGGCAAATCCGTCAGCGAAGTCGTTTATGTTACCGTCAAGTCGGCTCCTCCAACAGAGCAGCCTACGGTTACTGGCGCCATATATACGAATGGATGGAGACTTGGCGGCCAAGCTCAAGTCACACAGCAGGGTCGCAGCACGGAAGTTCGTCTTCTCAAGAAGGATGGTTCGTATTTAGGCTCGACCCACACGTATGATGGGACATTCAGTATGGAATACAACCTGTCCAATGGCTCATCGTTGAAGGCTGGCGAAGAAGTGCAACTGATAGCTACAGCCTACGGAAGAAATGCAAGCGCGCCCTTCTGGTTTACCGTTCAAGCGCCTACAGAGCCGACCGCCGCTCCTACGGTCACTGGGATCGTGTACGAAATGTCCAATTACATCACCGGCTTCTCAGAGCCGGGAGCTATGGTAGAGCTAAGGGTAGGCACGAGTCCTTATACGTCCACGGACAGGGCTTCTTCGATAGACGGCTCTTATAGCTTCTATAACGGAGGCCGGTACGAGGCGGGGACCAAGCTGGCGCTGACCGCTACATCCATAGGTCGAACGGTCAGTGAAACGGTATATGTAACCGTGGAGGCTTCGCCTAAAACGGAGCTCAAGTCGGTAACTGGAGCCGTCTATGCGAACGGTTGGAAAGTTCAGGTTTCCGTTGAAGGCGATTCGCTTGACGATATTGCGAATGTAACGTTAACCAAACAAGACGGTTTTTATTTGCCTGGAGGATATACCTATCGCAAGGGATACTACGAGTTATTGTATCAATTTGCGGAGTCTGCTGATCCGCCGGTGCTGACGGTGGGAGAAGCGGTCTATCTAACGGCACAACTACGAGGGAAAAAGAAGAGCGATCCGTATAAGCTGATCGTTCAGGCTCTCAGCGGCCAAACGAAGCAGCCAACCGTCGATCAGGCTGTCTACGAATTGACGAACAGGGTAAGAGGGACCGCAGAGTCTGGGTCTTTAGTGGTCTTAACATCGAACAGCTACCGCTATACAGCTCTTGCCGATGCTGAAGGGAATTTTGATTTGTACTTCGGAAGCTGGGAAGCTGGAACCCGATTGGCCGTGACTGCCGCATCACTCGGTAAAAACGTTAGCGAGGCTGTTTACCTGACCGTCTTGCCTTCGTCGAAAACAGAACAGCCTACAATTACCGGCGCAGTGTACACGAACGGCTGGAAGTTCAGCGGTACGGCAGAGCCAAACTCCTTGGTTACTTTAAAGAAGAAAAACGGCGAATTTTTGCAAGAACGTTATGCAGGAGACGATGGTTGGTTCAGCTTGCAGTATCTTCGCCTGTTGGATAGTTCCCCGCTTCAGGTAGGAGAACAACTGGAGCTTACCGCCCGAGTATTCGGTAAGAAGCCAAGCGATCCGCTTTCGCTAAGCGTTCAGCCGAGCACGATTCAGACCGCACCGGTGATGCCTGATATCGTGAATGATGTTGTGGTTAGCGGATGGGCGCAGTTTGGCTCCACGGTTGCTATCCAGAACAAGAACACCCGTTGGACTCATTTTACAGAAGCATCAGAGCGGGACGGTTCGTTCAGCGTAGATATAACGAAAGATGCTTTAGCTGTAGGAGACACATTGACGATCACGGCTTATAACATCGGTGAACAAGCAAGCCTACCGGTAGAAGTTAAGGTGAAAGCCGCGCCGATCAGTAAAACGCCTAGTGTAACAGGCAGTGTCTACACCAACGGTTTGATGTTGAGCGGGAAGGCGGAACCGCGGGCCTTAGACAAATTGAGCTATGTCACCGTAAGCCGGCTGGACGGTACGATTATCTCTGATCGTGTAATCTCACAAGACGGCGGCTTTTGGATTCAAGCGTTATTTTCCGATCCGCTTCCGGTAGGAGAAGAGGTACTTGTCAAGGTACGCGCCTATGCTGAGAAGGAAAGTGCTCCTGTTCGGCTTCAGGTGCAGGCTATTCAAGGTACCACAGATGAGCCAACCATCTCTGAGAGCAGTGAGGTAGAGCTCAAGGGATATGCAGAGCCGAATTCTGTCATTGTGGTGAAATGGGCTCAGGGCCAGGCCATTCAATTCTGGGCTTCGGATTACGATGGGTCATTTGGCTCCAATTTTATAAATTGGGCGGAATGGCAGGTCGGAGACAGACTTGAAATTACGGCAACGAAAATTGGCAAAGCATCAAGCAGCCCTGTCTACGCGACGGTGAAAGCCGCCGATGTGACAGCGAAGCCCGTGGTCACCGGTGTCGTTTATACCAATGCCTTTGACCTTCAAGGAACTGTGCAGCAGGAAAGCCAGTTTATCAATATCACTCTTACGGACCGGTATAATCAAACTATTGGCAGCACTGGTTTTAGGGGAGAAGGGTCGTTCGTATGGACTGGCCTCGTGAACTACGATTATTTTAAGCTTACTCCGGGAGGAGAGGTTTGGGTAACCGCTCAAGCCGAGGGTAAAAAAAGAAGCGAGCCGTTCAAGCTTATTGTCCAAGCTACGCAAGGACAGACCGCCGTCCCGACGATCTCGGACGACGAGTATGAGTCTTATCGTTTCGTGGGTCATGCCGAGCCTGGGGCTATCGTCAAGTTGAAGAACGATTCCCGAGGCTTTAGCGAGACAGCCGTGGCGAAGACGGATGGCACTTATGAGATCACTTATTTCCCAGGTGAGTACAAAGCTAGAGATCAACTGACACTAACGGCCACGGTGCTCGGTAAAGCGACAAGTGAGCCAGTACATCTGACGTTGGAATAAAGAAAAGTAGGGAATTTTTGTAAAAACGACGACTGTTCATTTTTGAATAGTCGTCGTTTTTTATTTTTTCCTTAAAAGCATAAATTTGTTTATTGTTTTGACATTTTCTCCTATAATTATCTAAGACATGCTCCTGCAGAGCATGGATTTGAACATTGGAGGCATTCAAGTATGAGGGTTAGACTCCCCCAACGCATCATCGGTTGCCTGACCAGCGGCACAATGCTGGCAACTTTGCTGTTGCCAGCAATCGCAGCCGGAGCAGAGCCGCAGTCTGTTTTTACGGATATCGCCGCCTCATATGCCAGCCATGAGATTACGGAGTTGGCTAACGCAGGTATACTTGCGGGTTATCAGGACGGGTCGTTTCAACCCGCCAAGGCGATTACCCGCGCCGAGCTGGCAAAAATTTTGGTAGTAAGCAAGGGGCTCAAGGAAACACCAGAGCAAGCGGCAGCTTTCCAAGATGTACAGCCGGATAGCTGGTACCGGGGCTATGTGGGGGCTTTGGTAGCTTCGGGCATTACGCAGGGGACCTCGGAGCATACCTTCTCACCGGAAGCTCAAGTGACCCGAGAAGAGCTGGTTGTGTTCTTTGTTCGTTCTTTGGGATTAGAGCAGGAAGCTAAACAATTCAGCGAAGCTGGGCTATTCAGCGATGAAATCGATATAGCGGAATGGGCGCAGCCGGCGGTCAAGCTGTCTGCCAAGATCGGATTTATTAACGGATTAGAAGGCGCCGATGGCAAGCTCACCTTTAAGCCCAAGCAGCAAGCAGACCGTCAGGCTTTGGCGAGACTGGCTTATGAATTTAAGGTGAATCAAGCGGATTATACGGCAAAGGGTAAAAAACTAGTTAACGAATTAAATCAGCCCGGTTCCAAGGCATCTGAGATTAAGTCGGTCAAGTCGGCTTCCTCGACTTCTATTGAGGTAACCTTTGCTTCACCTATAGAAGGATTGAGCAAAGAGCATTTCTCTTTCGAGCCTGAATTGAAGGTAACGACTGCAGCGTTTCAGACGGGAAGCAAGACCGTTGTCATCTTGACAACGGAAACGCAAAGCGCAGGTAAGGAATATAAACTGAGCTACAAAGGTGAAGCCACGAAGCATAGTGTAACCGGAGCTTCTTCGTTCTTTGGCGGTGGAGGCGGAGGTGGAGGGAGTACTGGCAACAATGGCAGCACTAATACCCAAGGGGTTAAAGAACTGCTAGCCAGCGGTAAGCCGCAAACCTCCCTTACCATAACCAAGGATGGTGAGTATGGACCAGCCGCCGGATCAGTTACGACGGTCAAGGAACTTACGGTAGATCCGGGCGTAAACGGTAAGGTCATCTTGAAGAACATCAACCCCGAACAATTAATTGTTCTTTCGGGGGGAGTAAATTCCATCGTACTGAAGAACACCGCAGTAAACCAGTTAAAGGTCAATGCCATACATAATCAGGGGAAAGAGGTCAGGATTGAAGCCCAGAGCGGCGCTATAATCGCATCTACGGAAGTGCTGTCGCAGGCTATCTTGGAAGCCTCTTCTTCCGAAGCATCGTTAGGCAGCATCATCCTGAAGCCTTCCGCAGCAGGCAAGAGTGTGACGCTTAGGGGGCTGGTGGACAGCGATGTAACGGTAGAGGCCCCGGACGTCAAGCTTAAAGCGGAACCTCCGACCACCGGCAGTTCAGTATCCGGCACTGTGGTCAAATCTTTGGTTGTTAAGGCCAATACCCAATTGATCACAGACAATGCAGCAATTTGGCGAATCATCCGAATAGCTGCTCCCAAGACAAAGCTTCAGCTAACGGGAACAGGAAAGATCGAGCAGGTTCATGTGACGAGAGATGCTTCGGATTCTGAGTTGATTTTGGATAGTGGGGTTCAATTAAGCACTCTAAAGGGAGAGGCTCCTGTTCAGATTAAAGCCAATGCAGAGGACATCGACAAGGTAGTTTTTGAAGGCAACCAGATTAAGATAGAGTTCGATCCGGTGATTGTTGCGGAATTTAAGAATAAGGCCATTCAGCGATTAACTGATTTATTCTCTAAATTAAATAATTATGGTTATGACGAACTGGTTGATCATTTGAAAATAGCTGACTTGGCTTTGGAAGCCGCTAAGAAATGGGGAGTCACACAGCAGGACTTCGAGCCTTGGAGTCTTGAGGGCTACCAGCGGGCTAAGAAGGCTTATGAAGTGATGACCTATGCTTGGAATGAAACTAAAATTACATACCAAGAAGGTGACTCGGCCGACTCCGTAACGAAGAGGCCTGTTTTGGCAAACGGTTCTCAACAGGATTATACGGTCATTTGGAATTCCAGTCGTTCGGATCTCATTTCAGGCTGGGGAGAATTCACTCGTCCGGCTTCAGGGGCCGGCGATGCTGTCGTTACATTGGAAGCAATCATCTACTATGGTTGGTATAACGTGTCCAAGACTTTCGTGATAACCATTAAACAATATGACGCCAAAGTCCAGCGTCTCGATAGTTTGCGGCCAGATCTTGTAGCCGTTGAGTTTGACTCGCCGTTAGCGGGTCCGGTTGTCAACGATTTTGTGTTTGATCAGAACCTTTCGGTTCAGTCAGTTACCTATTATCCTCAGTTTCCCAAAATTGTCTTATTGACTGTAGACGGACAAAAGCAAGATACAATCTATAAATTCATTTACAAAGGCGGGACTACGGATAAAACTCTAACTGGAAGCCTGAGAAACCTTTGCTCGAATTCCACTTGCCCTCTTCCATCCGGAAGCGGCAACATCCCGATTCCCGGAGTGTGGGTGAATGGTTCGCTGGAAGGTTATGTATGGGATCGCATAGGCCAAAAGGTTTCAGGCGCAGATGTCGTTTTGGATGGAACAAATCTAAAAACGCAAACCGATGCATGGGGATACTATAGGTTTAATGACGTTCCTTCCGGCAAGGCTTATACAGTAACAGCTTCCAAAGAAGGGTATTCCAAAGAAACAAGCCCTTCCTTTATTTTGGGGTCGGGAGAGCCACGTCAGTTGTTTCTCCATTTGAAGGAAAAACCACGCTTAATGAAAGATTTTCAAGTGTACTTTGTCTCCTATAATAGTTTTATGTTCCGCACGGAATGGGTGGGCGGATACCCCGACCAGGTTAAGGTTTTCAGTAATGGTCAATGGATGACTAGTATAAATGGGTTTAATGATAAGATAGAGTCGCTAAAACCTGCTACGACTTATCAGTTTACATTTCAAGCTTGCAATGCGGCTGGCTGCTCTTCGGAGGAACAGAGAGAGGTGACCACCAAAGCGTGGCTGGGGTTTGAACCCCCAATACCTTACAATAGCGTTACTCAAGCAGTCTATGCGCCTCTAGTTAAACGCACAGATACGGAAGAAAAGTATATCCTTCCCAAGTCTGCTCAGGGCGCAGACACCATCTTGCTCAAGCTCAAGGACCTTTCGGATCATCAGGTCAATTTACAGAATGCGGTCGATTATTCGGATGTAGTGATAGGACGGATCCCGGGCGATAATTTAACGGGTCACAAGCTGAATTTAAACGGTCAAAGTTATCTGGCTATTCCATTAGATAAAACAGGATTAACTAATCGGGCTTACTGGATTGCCGGATTGAAATATAGATTAGCCGGTAAGCTTTATGACGTTGAGTTTATGGACTATTCCCTAGATTTTGAATAAGGTCTCTTGAAGTGGTCAATTTTACCAAGCCGAGAGTTGTTCACTCCCTGAACAACTCTCGGCTTTTTTATTTCCTCTCACTTAGCCCCCTCGCCATACTTTCACCATGTTCGCCGGGCTTGCCTTCGGGGATAATAGCTCTTGTAGCGGAACTTGCCTGGCGGCAGAAGGAGCATGGGAGCGAAATCCCGCAGGCTCGCCTGTCGTCAGCCGTACCCGAGGCAGGAACTTCCGAGGTTCCGCAGTGCGTGTGTCCGGTGGATACTCGTATGCTGTACGCTCCGTTGCACAAGCTTATTGGATCGGAAGGCAGGGTTCGATTCCCTGATCGCGGCAAGCGTTAGCTCAAGGTAGAGCGTCCGAACGAGACTCTCATTGCCCATGAGACCCTACCAAAAGACATCAGGCGGAACCTTCTGTGGCTTTCTATGCACACTGGCCCCGAGCTTTGCAATCCGCGGATACCGCAGCCGGCAAGGAGCGGCGAATCGGCAGGGGTCCGAAGAGGAAAAACACCGGGCTGCTTTTGAGCCCTTGGCGATTCCTCCGAAGCCCGTCCCGCTAGCCGGGCCTTCCGCTGCTCAAGCCGGATTCCGCTCGCGCGTCAGGAGGGTTCCCCAACCTGAAGTCCAACCGATGACGATTGCAGCCCCTAAGGAGGAAGATATATATGTTTAAGAAAATCACCATTCAAGCCGACGAGCGCGGTTTGCTTTTTCGCAGAGGCAGCTACCTCAAGGTTCTGCAGCCCGGCGTATATCGTCTCGCACCTTGGTCGGAGGACAAGGTTGAGATCGTTAGCATTATGAAGCCGTTCGTGCTGCCGGAGAAGGAACTGAGTCTATTCACCCATGATTCCGAACTGCTACGCGAACTTGAAGTCGTACAGGTGGAGGATCATGAGTATGTGCTGCGCTTCGAGGACGGGAAATTTGCGGGTCTGCTAACGCCCGGCAGCTACGCGTTCTGGCAGGTGCTGAAGAAGCACACCTTCGTGCGTGCAGACATCCGTCAGCCGGAGCTTCCATCGGGGGTGAATGCTGCGGTGCGGACCAAGCTGGCCCCCTACTGCCAGATTTTCGAGGTGGGCCATCACGAGACAGGTGCTTTGTACTACAATCACGAGCTGCAGCAGGAACTCAAGCCGGGCAAATACTACTTCTGGAAGGGCCCGGTAGCGGTCAGCGTCAAGACGGTGGATCTGCGGCAGCTCCAGCTCGACATGACCGGGCAGGAAATGATGACGGAGGACAAAGTCACGCTGCGCCTGAACTTTGTCTGCCAATACCGGATCGTGCAGCCGCTTCGCGTGCTGGCGATCAAGTCCTTCGAGGAGCAGCTGTACATCCAGCTGCAGTTGATCCTGCGTGAGTATGTCGGCACGCTGAAGCTCGACGAGCTGCTGCGGATGAAGCAGGAGCTCGCAGCATTCGCCTTGACGCGACTCAATGAGAAGAGCGAAGAAATCGGCGCGGTCTTCCTGACGGCAGGTGTCAAGGACATCATTCTCCCCGGGGAGGTGAAGGATATCCTGAACACCGTGCTCCTGGCGGAGAAGAAGGCGCAGGCCACAGTCATCACGCGCCGGGAGGAAACCGCATCGACCCGCAGCTTGCTTAACACGGCCAAGCTGATGGATGAGAACCAGACGCTCTATCGGCTTAAGGAGCTGGAGTTCCTGGAGAAAATCTGCGAGAAGATCGGGACCATCTCCCTCACCGGCGGGAATAACCTGCTGGAGCAGCTCAACACCCTTCTCGGTGAGAAAAAAACAGGCTAGCCCTCACCCTTTGATCCTGGACCGGAATAGGCCGAAACTCTTGGTTCAAACCTGATGTCCTTGTGCAAAAAAAGCAGGCTCATCTGGCCGGCTTCTGGTATACTGGACGAGATGTAAGTCACTTTAAATCGATAAGGGAGGACCCCCCATTGGCAGAATCCATTCAGCATATGGTTATCTTTTGCTTGAAGCATTCCAAGGGATCGGAGCTAGCGAAGCAGTTTCTGGAGGATGGACGGGCGATTCTAAGCCAGATTCCGACGGTTCGCGATTTCCGCGTCCTGGATCAGGTCAGTCCGAAGAATGATTACGACTACGGGTTTTCGATGGTATTTGCCAATCAGGCCGATTACGACACCTACAACGATCATCCGCTGCATACGGACTTTGTGGACAATCGTTGGAAGGTGGAAGTAGAGCGTTTCCTGGAGATTGATTTCAGCGATCGTAAATAATCGGAGACTCTATACTAGCCGATCAAGCAGCTTGTGCCGAGTATGGACTTCATCCCGAATGTTAGAGTTCACTAACGGTTGGGGCAAAGTTCAGTCATGGCTGAAGCTGCTTTTTGGCATGTCCAGCTACAAGACTCCTAGCGTTCCTTCTTACTTGTGCTAGGGTCACTCATCTATTAAGTGTTGCTCTTATACAGACAATTGTTGCGATGACAGCTCTTAAACAAGGTGCTGGCAAGCCAGGCATTTGCCCGTGCTGAGATGTTTTTCCGAACCATGAATTAGAGTAGAAACAGAAGATATGAGGCACGAAAGTTTGAACAACACCGTTCAAGTAGGCTATAGTGGAAGAAATTCCTATGAAAGGCTGAGAAAATGTGGATGATCTTATACTGCTTGTAAAATACGTACTACTAGGCTTTATTCAAGGCTTTACGGAGCCAATACCCGTATCCTCCAGCGGACATCTGATCATCGGTCAGCGGCTGCTGGGCGTTGAGCAGAAGGGACTGGCCTTCGAAATTTTGACCAATACCGCTTCGTTGATCGCCATCGCTTATATTTTCCGGCAAGATATTTGGAGGCTTGCCGTACATACGGTTAAGTTTATAAGAACGAGAGAGCAGTCTTTCAAAGCTGATTTTATGTTTGTCCTGTATGTAGTCATCGGTACCGTACCGGCCGTTATCATCGGTTTATTATTTAAGGATGCCATCGAAACTTATTTCTCTTCGATCCGTACCGTTGCGATTTCCCTGCTGGCGACAGGCGTAGCTTTGTGGCTCATCCGCAATCTGCGAGGTGTGAAGCGTGACGGGGACCTGAAGTTCAAGGATGCGCTGATCGTCGGTCTGGCGCAGGCGGTTGCTCTAGTACCCGGCATCAGCCGTTCGGGTGCGACCGTGATCACCTCCATCGCTGTAGGGATGAAGCAGGAAACGGCGCTGCGCTTTTCCTTCATGCTCTATATTCCCATCAGTCTGGGAGGGCTGGTGCTGGGAGTCTCAGATATTGTGGGGGACCCCGACCGCGCAGCGCTGGCTATTCCGTATCTGGCTGCCTTTATCACGACGCTGGTCGTGACGTATTTCTCCATGCGCTGGTTTATGAATATTATGGCCCAGGGCAATTTGAAGGTTTTCGCTTATTATTGTTTTATAGCGGGCATCGCCCTGCTTATTTTTCTGTAATTCCGGCTGTAGCGGATAGCGGACTGCCGGATGCCAGATATAAGTCGTTGACGGTCACCTAAGGAGGAGAAACGCGATGAAGCTGACGGTGAGAGTCAAAAGTCTGGGCAGGCGCAGAGATGTACTGACGCGCCAGGAGCTCGAGCTTCCCGTCGTTCCAGGTACCTTGAGGGAGCTCATTGAAGAGGTCGTTGCCAGTCAGGTGCGAGCATTCACGGATCGACAGCAAGGTGCGGGTCTTATCGCTTATCTGACGGAGCGTGAGGTCCAGGAACGGGGAGAGCTGGGCAAGGTCAGCTTCGGCGAGATTCGGACGCAGGAGCTGCCGGATCTTGAGCAAGCTCGGGAAGCGGCGATTCAGGCATTTGAAGACGGCCTGTACAAGGTATTTATAGAGGAACAGGAGATTCTCGGGCTGGATGCCCCCTTGTCGCTGACAGAAGGCGGAGAACTCATATTGATCCGGCTGACTATGCTGGCCGGAAGGTTATGGTGAGGGGAGATTACATGATGATGGACAATGCCGCCGAATACTTGGCTGTTCTGGAACAGCGCATTCCTCAACTCGATGAGGAGCTTCGTCCGCTGGCCGCTTATCTGATTGAGCTGGCCACAGGCTCATATGTCCGGGAGGATGAAGATGCCTATGTCAAGAGCCGGGAGCTGCTCCTGGCGATGGCCGGTGAGGGAGGCTACACCCCTGCTCTGTTCGAACCGCTGGTCCGTATCGTACGGGAGCTTCTGGGGGAAGAATGGGCACAATTTCTCGCTTACATCACAGAGCATGCTGCGGAGTATCCGCATGGGACCTCCTATGCCCGCAGGCCCTTCCGTCATTCGGATGCAAGCGTACATATGCTCAAGGTGTACAACAAGCTGCTGTCCCTGCTCAAGATGCATCAGGATGGCTTTGTATTAATCGAGTATCTGACTACGCCCCAGGAGGGACGTCATTATGTGCTGAGCCGAGCGCTCGGAGACCGGATTGCGTTCGAACTGGACCAGGGCAGCGTAGAAGTGAAGGAAGCTCTGAAGGAGATTATCTACGGGGAGAACCAGACGGCTCTGCTGACGCATGAGATGATCTCAGGTATCGTAATGAGCCATGATGAAGAAGCTTACCGGATGCTGGGCGAGCTGCTGATCGCAGCCCGTCTCCAGGAGGGGCTAAGGCAGAGCATCGTGGAGCGCATGGATGAGGGCACCCTGGCCGGCACGCTGTATATCCTCAAGCTGATCATCGATCATGACTTTATCCGCTACAGCTCAGTGGTTCGAGGTCTCGGCGTCTGGACCGGGATGGGATTGGAGGCGGCCAATCATCGGGTGGCCGGTCAACTGATTGAGCAGGCGTATCTGGTGCTGACGGATGAGACCATCAGGGAGACGTGGCTATCTAGCGACAATGCCAATCAGGTGTATCTGAGCCTATGGGCGACAGCCGTCCATGAAGAGCGCGATCTCTACGAACGGATCGACAAGGTGATGAAGCAAGGCGAGATTTACCAGAAAATTGTGGCCCAGTATGTGTTGGCGAACAGCGAGAACAAGGATATTCGATTCCGTACGGCCAGACTTTATCTGCACGAAACGGACCCGGAGCTGAGGTATTGGCTGCTGAACAACTATGCCTATGCCCTCGATTACACATGGAAGCATGACAGT
Organism: Paenibacillus filicis; assembly: GCF_038070315.1. Taxonomy (NCBI): domain Bacteria; kingdom Bacillati; phylum Bacillota; class Bacilli; order Caryophanales; family Paenibacillaceae; genus Paenibacillus; species Paenibacillus filicis. The sequence continues at coordinate 97,570 of NZ_JBBPCC010000014.1, forward strand.
AAGAACGGTCACCGGAGGCAAATATCTGTCTGGCGTCACCCGCTGCTGGAGGATAAATCCGCACGCAGGCATGATTTCGAGCAGCTCTTGCATATAGCCCGCAGCATGAGGGGGCAGGAGCAATCCCGTCCCTCCAAGGTCCTCGACTTCGCTCATGTTACTTATGACTCAGATCTGCCTGTTCGCAAGCTGCTCTACCTCACCGCATACGATATGGACACGGCATGGATTGCAGAACTTATCGCGTTGAAGGACCTGGTGAGCACCGACCTGCGGGGCGAACTGCTATCCTTCTTTATGCAGGATACGAACGACCGGGTACAGCGCGATTTCCTGTTCGCCAGCTTGTCGGACAAGAGTATGAAAAACCGCGAACTGGCCCTGGAGACATGCATGGAGCTGGATCTCACAGGCGAGGAGCTGCAGCAGCTGGAGGCATTGCTCAAGCTGAAGACGGGATCGCTGAGGCAAAGCGTGATCGGTCTGCTGCTGCTCCAGCCGGAGGAGAAGCTAGCGTGCTGTCTGGAGAGGCTGCTGCTCAGCAAGATCGAGCTGCAGCGGCTGGCAGCGCTGGAGGTCATCGCCGAGCTAAGCGAAGATGAGCAAAAGCAGGAGCAGTACGAGCGCATCCGTCCGCTTGTGTCGCACCTTCCTCAGCCAACTCGCAACGAGCAGCTGCTGATCGATAAGCTGAGCCGGACCGATGCCTATACGCAAGAGAATGGCTTCGGTCTGTACGATCCGGCGTCTACGGAGTCTTGGCTGCTGTCCCTGCCTGAATCTGGCGATTTCCAAGTGGCGGATATGTTCACACTGGAGCCTGAGGCGGCGTTGCAATTCCTGAAGGGCCTGGACGAGCTGATCCATGAGCACCGGGAGGTGGAATACGAAGCCGAGTATTATGCGGGCTACAAGGAAAAGCTGCTGATCGGAACAATGCTTCGTCGCCTTCGCCCCTGGGATGAGTCCGATCAAGGAAAGGAGCTCGCCGCACTTCCGTTAGCCGAAGTCTGGGAGGAATATTTGAATAAGAGCGGGTTCGGGCCGGAAGAGCTGCTCCAGCTTCAATTCTACAGCTCGCTGGAGTCGCTGGATCAGTCGCTGGGCCGGCTGTACCGCTATTTCAGTCATACGATGGAGTACCAAGCGCTGGACAAGCACCGGCTACTGGAGGGAGAACGAGGAGAGCTGGCTGGAAGGCTGTACCCGTTAGCTTGGATCAAGCAGGTGCAGGAGGCTGTAGAAAACTGTGAATACAGCCATCAGGTCCGGATACTGCTGCAATCCTTTTATGCAGACAGTCATAATCTGAATACCTTCAATAAGATTGACCAGATGCTGAATGCGATCATGCAGTCGGTCACGGAAGCGGAGTGGGCGGAGCACTCGGGCCTTATTCATCTCCTGACACAGCCGTGGCGAGGCCTGGAGCGCAGGGGGAAGAAGGATGACGCCTCCTTCCGGACCATGTTCCATACTCTATATACCTTCCAGCGCCTGGAGAAGCTGCCTAACAGCTACTCCGAGCTGGATCTGGACGACTATCTCCGGGCTTTCCAGTCTGGCCTCATCGGCGAGGGGGAGCTGTACAAGGTATTGCTGAGCGGCAAGGACTGCCGGAACTTCCTGCAAAGTCTGACCTCTTCCAGATATGCATGGATCGAGGAGCATCCGCAGCTGCTGGCGCTGCGCAGTACGATCATAGACCGGCTGCTGCAGATCGAGCTGGGACGCGGGGAGCTGCCTACGGAAGCGACTCCGCTGGCGATGAGGCTGCAGAAGACAGAAGGCATAGCCTATTGGACAAGCTTGCTGTCCGGCTTGGACAAGGACCCCTTCGTCCGGGGCTACGTGTACAGCTATAACGACAGCTTTACGAAGAAGGAGACGTTCAGTCATCTGCTGAAGATATGCCATCCGAAGGCGGGTGAGGATGCGGATCTGCTGCGCACGCTGCTGCAGGGCAAGGGAATTTCCGAGAAGCGGCTGCTGGAGGCGGCGATGTATGCTCCCCAATGGATCGAGATCGTAGCGGAGTATTTGGACTGGCCGGGGCTTCGCAAGGCCGCCTGGTATTTTCACGCGCACATCAATGAGAGCTTCTCGGCGGAGAAGGAAACGACGGTCGCTCACTATTCTCCGATTACTCCGCAGGAGTTTAACGACGGAGCCTTCGATATCGCCTGGTTTGAGCAGGCGTACCAGGAGCTGGGCGCAGAGCGATTCGAGGTGCTGTACCAAGCCGCCAAGTATATCTCGGCCGGAGGCAATCACCGCCGTTCGCAGCTCTTCGCCGATGCGGTACTGGGACGTCTGAACAAGGATGAGCTGGTGCTGTCGGTGAATGAGAAGCGCAACAAGGATCATCTGCTCAGCTACAGCCTTCTGCCTCTCGATGAAGACCGAGATAGAGATATCCGGGAACGGTATGAGCTGATTCAGCGATTCCTCAAGCAGAGTAAGACCTTCGGAGCCCAGCGCCAGGCCAGCGAGGGTCAGGCGGCGGAGATCGCGCTCGGCAATCTCGCGAGGAATGCGGGGTATGCCGATGTCATCCGGCTCAAGTGGGATATGGAGGGACGCAAGCTGGACGACCTCCTGTCTTACTTCCAGCCTTATGCGCTGGATGAGGAGACGAGTGTTCAACTCGTCATCGATGAACAAGGGCAAAGCGATATCGAGCTGACGTCCAAGGGCAAGCTGCTGAAGTCGGTCCCGGCCCGCTATAAGAAGCATGAGCATCTGATCGCGCTGAAGGCGGCCAAGTCGGAGCTGACCGACCAGTACCGGCGGGCCCGCGAGGAGCTGGAGAAGTCCATGGTCGCTGGCAGTGCGTTCACCAAGCGCGAGCTGACAGGTCTGTTCCATAATCCGGTGATCCGGCCCTTAGTGAAGGCCTTGGTCTGGACCCATAGCGGCAGTCTGGGCTACTTCGACCCCGAGACGGGACGGCTTGTAGAACCTTCAGGCGAGACGACTCCGCTGGTTAACGAGGCTGACCTGCTGATCGCGCATCCGCTGCATCTGTACCGGAGTGGGCGCTGGAGCGAGTACCAGAAGGACTTGTATGACCGGCAGCTCCGGCAGCCGTTCAAGCAAATATTCCGCGAGCTGTATCTGCCGAATACCGATGAGCTGGACAACGGGACGGTATCTCGCCGTTATGCGGGGCATCAGGTTCAACCGAAGAAGACGGTAGCGCTGCTGAAGGGGCGGAAGTGGACGGTCAGCTATGAAGAAGGACTTCAGAAGGTGTACCATGCAGAGAATGTTATCGCGAGTTTGTATGCGATGGCGGACTGGTTCTCTCCAGCTGATACGGAAGCCCCAACGCTGGAGACGGTTCAGTTCATGGACCGTACCACATATAAGAGCATTCCGTTCCGGGATGTGCCCGAGCTAGTGTTCTCCGAGGTGATGCGGGATATCGATCTCGTCGTTAGCGTGGCGCATGTCGGAGGCGTCGATCCCGAGGCGAGTCTGTCGACTGTCGAGATGCGCCGGGTCATCGTGGCGGAGTCGGTACGTCTGCTGAAGCTGGATCAGGTACGGGTGGAGGGCCATTATGCGCTGATCCGGGGCAAGCTGGGCGAATACAGCGTGCATCTGGGCAGCGGCCAAGTATACAAGCAAGCCCAGGGCGCGCTGCATATCATCCCGGTCCATGCCCAGCATAGGGGGCGTCTGTTCCTGCCATTCATGGACGAAGACCCGAGAACGGCCGAGATTGTGTCCAAGATTGCGCTGCTGGCAGAGGATACGAAGATCAAGGACCCGAGCATTCTGATGCAGCTCCAGTAGAAAGCCAGCAACATTCAACCTGCCGTGACGGCACAAGATTCAAAATACTGTCAGGTGGTAAGTAGATGAGGATGCCGTCAGGCATCAAGCAATAGGATCAGGGGGAAGTAAAGTTGAAGAAGTGGAACAACGTACTGATTGCAAGTGCACTCGCCGTAAGCCTTGCGGCTTGCGGGAGCAAGGTAGATCCAGGAGCGGCAACGAATGGGGCATCAGCCCCGCCAGCTTCAAGTCCGACCTCCACAGCCCAGGCACCGGCAGCCTCTAGCGCGCCTACGGTTGGAGAGCTTATTAACAAGACCATGGAAGCAAGCCAAAGTCTGAAGAGCTACTCGATGGACAGTCAGATCGAGCAGAAGATGACGATGACGCAAAATGATCAGAAGCAGGAGCAAGCCATCAAGATGGCGATTAAGACCGATATGATCAACGAGCCCTTGGCGATGGTTCAAGAGATCAGCATGAACATGCCGGGCTTGCCGTCTTCTCAGCAGATTAAGCAATATATTACCCAGGACGGCATCTTCATGCAGACGCAGGGCAAGTGGATGAAGCTGCCGGCAGAGATGAAGGATCAACTGCTCCAAGCCGTTCAGAATCAGGCCAGCCCGCAGAAGCAGCTGGAGCAGTTCAATACCATCGTCAAGGATACGAAGGTCACGGAAGAAGGAGGCCATTATGTGCTGGACGCGACCGTGTCCGGAGACCATGTAAAGGATCTGGTCAAGGGCTTCATGTCCGGTACCGGGCCTGGAGGGGCAAATCCTCAGATAGAAGCTCTTATGCAGCAGATGAAGATTCAGAGCATGAAGATTAAGTATGTCATTAAGAAAGACGGCTATATTCCTGTCAGCATGAACGTAGCTATGTTGATGGATATGGAGCAGCAGGGACAGAAGATGTCCATGGACATGAAGATGGATAGCACGTTCTCGAATTATAACGCAGTGAAGGAAATCAAGGTGCCCCAAGAAGCACTGAATAGCGCAACTGGCACATGATAACTTGAGCATAGAACCTCCCGTAAGACAAGGCCGCTCCTGGATCAGGGGCGGTCTGTTTAGCATCCGAAGTCAGGGAAAGTGGTTCGACAAAAGCTCTTGCGGGTGTTAAGATGACAGTAACAGGCGCATAACCTGACAGGCTAGGCGGGATTACAGAGGTTAACGAACGGCTCGTGTTCGAAATCCGGCATTTCTGACAGACGGCTGTTGGAGATGTCTTTTTTTGCGGGTCACTTACATATGCCAAGAGAGGGAGAAATCCATCATGTCGATCGTTCAAGCGTTGAGAAGCCGCAGAGCGGTAAGAAATTATGAGCAGAGAGAAGTAGAGGCGGAGAAAATTAACGCTTTGCTGGAGGCCGCTGTCTTGGCTCCCAACGACCGATTGAGGGAACCGTGGCACTTTTACGTCATCCAGGGAGAGGCCAAGCAGCGCTATGAGCAGCTTGCGCGCGAATTCCTGGAGGAGCGCTTTCCGACCAAGCCTCACTTGGTGAAGGATTCGATCGCGGTGCTGGAGGCGACTCCGCTGGTGATCGTAGCTACTGCCGATATCATCCCGGGGGATGAAGCGTCATCGGAGGACAATGAGTATGCCGTCGCCTGCGCCATTCACTCCATGTGGCTGGCCGCCGAGGAGTTGGGTCTAGGCCTGGTGTGGCGGACCCGGGGCATCGGCCTGGTTCGCGATGAGCGGTTGCACCAGTTCCTGGGCTCCCCCGAACATCGCAAGATCGTAGGGACGGTCTTTGTGGGGTATCCGTCCGGGGATACGCCGGAGACGAAGCGCTCCGCAGTGGCTGATAAGACCACCTGGCTGTAAAGAGCGCCTCTCTGACGGAATGGGCAGCAAGAAACCGGCGCCGGAACACGTCCTGCGGCCGGTTTTTTCTTTATTCCGGAGGCCTTGTGGCTTCTCCTGCCAGCATTCCTAGTATGAGAATGTTCAAGATTACGGATATTGGAGCGAAACGATGAATAACGGAAACAGCATATTTGAGGTCCTGTTGTCACTGGCGGATGCCGTGATTATTACGGATCAGGATCATCGAATCTTAGCCGTCAATGCGACCTACGAGCGTATTACGGGCTACGCGCATGCCGATATCCTGGGGAAAAAGGCAGGTATTCTGCGGACCCCGCACACGCCGCCGGACACCTACGTCTCCATGAAGCAGTCCATTCACAACGGTCTCCCTTGGTCGGGGGTGTTTACAAACAGCAAGCGAAGCGGCGAGCTGTGGCATTCCTCCATCACGATTACGCCTTATGTGATTGAGGGAGAACGCTTCTTCGCGGGGGTATTTCGAGAGCTGGAGAGGCTGGAGAGCGGGCACTATCTCGACGAGGGCCGATTGGGGCGGATTCAGGGCTCGCTGCTGAAGGTGCTGGCGATTTCCTGCGAAATTCGCGATCCCGGCATCGAAACGCATCTTTCCAACGTGCAGAGGCTAACCGAGCGGCTGCTTGTTCGTCATAACGAACGAAGCGGACTCATCCTTTCGTCCGAAAAGATCACGCACATCGTCAATTCGAGCATTTTGCACGACATCGGCAAGTCCGCGATTCCGGAAGGAATTTTGTACAAACCGGGCCCGCTGGCCGATTATGAGCGCAAGATTATTGAGATGCACACCTTGATCGGCGTAGATATTGTGGATAAAATTTTCCGCGAGCTGGATGACGAGCTGTTCGAGAGCGAGCTGTCTACCGCCAAGCATATTATTCTACATCATCATGAGAAATGGGACGGAACCGGCTATCCCCATCGGTTAAAAGGGGAGCAGATCCCACTTGAGGCGCGGCTTGTCAGCGTGGTTGATGTCTTCGATGCGCTGGTGTCCAAGCGTCCTTACAAGGAGAAATGGACCGTAGCCCAAGCGATCGACTTTCTAGTCGATCAGAGGGGCAAGCAATTCGATGCCGAGCTTGTGGATTCGCTCGTATCCCTGGATAGGGACGGGCTGCTTGCAACCGCGCAAGCCTCGTGTTGACTTACATAACCGATGGAAGGGGAGCCAACTAGGGCTCCCCTTCCGTCTATACGGATCAGCTAAAACGGGAAAAATACGGGCAGTAAGGCCACCATCGCCACCCCAATGCCTAGCTGCAGCGGCAGGCCTACCTTGACATAATCCATAAAGCTGTAACGTCCAGCCGACATGACCAGCGCATTGGGCGGCGTCGAGAAGGGGACAGCGAAGCACATGCTGGCGGCTATTGCCACCGCGAACAGGTAGGGAAGCGGGCTCACTCCAAGATGCACGGCGGCCGACAGCGCAATAGGGGCAAATAGTACGGCGCAGGCCGTATTGCTGATGAACAAGGTTAGCAGTGACGTTGCAAAATAAATGCCAGCCAGCAGCACCAGCGGGCCGAATCCGCCGAGCGTCGCGACTAGCTGCTCGGACAGCAGTGCCGCAGCGCCGGTCTTCTCGATGGCAGCCGACATCGGAATCATGCCGCCGATCAGCACGATGCTTTCCCAGTTGATCGTCTTGTAGGCTTCCTCCATGCTGCGCAGACAGCCGGTGACGACCATGAGCACGGCGGCGATCATGACCGATACGACAGCGGGGAACAGCTCGAGGATCATCATCGCGACCATCAGCAGCATGATGCCGGCCGCTATCGGAGCCTTATGATTCATCGGCACGGATGCCGCCGTATCCAGCGGTTGTCCGACGACCACGACGTCGTAGGTTTCCTGTGCCAGACGGGCGATGTTCGGCCAGGTTCCCTGGATCAGCAGCGCGTCTCCGAAGCGGATGCGTTCTTCCTTCAGTTGATGCAGCAGGTATTCACCCTTGCGCTGGATGCCGAGAATATTGATCCCATACCGCTCGCGGAAGCCGGTATGCTTGACCAGCAGGTTGATCAGGCGTGAATTGGGAGGGAGGAGTACCTCTGCGATGCCAATCTGATGCGAGGCGAAATGCTCGGTTTGCAGCTCGGAGGATCGCTCGGCAGCTTGATGATCCAATATCGACAGGTCTTGGGACTCGGCCAAACGCTCCACGTGCTCGAAGTCTCCGTATACATATAATATGTCCTCCGCTTGGACGACCGTACCGGGACCTGCGATCTCCTGCTGCAGGGTCTTGAAGAACGGATTTTTGGCGGAGCTTCGGCGCCGGATTTCAAGGATATGGACGTGATGGAGCTTAGGCATATCCAGCTCCTTGAGTGTCTTGCCCGTCAGCAGGGAGGCTGGGCCGACCTGTACGCGAAATAAATGCTGGCCGAGCTGATATTGGCTGGCCAACTCGTTCAGCGAGCGGCTCCGGCGCTTTGTCCGGCCGGAGGCATCGGCTTCCTTGGGCAGCAGGAACCGGCTTAGCAGCACAGTGAGTACCGTGCCGATCGTCAGGCAGACGAGCCCGATCGGGGTGAACGAGAAGAAGGACAGCTCGGGATAGCCCGCTGCGCCGAGCGTCTCGCTGATCACCAGATTGGGCGGTGTGCCGATCAGCGTCAACGTCCCGCCGAGACTGCTGGCGAAAGCCAGCGGCATCAGTAGTCTTCCCGGACTGATCCCGGCCCCGGCGGCAAGGCTGACCACGATGGGCAGCATCACGGCCACGGTGCCGGTATTGCTGACGAAGGCTCCGATGGCGGAGGTAGCCAGCATCACGGTGATCAGCAGGCGGGTCTCATGGGTACCCGCCAGCTTGAGCATCCGGCGGCTCGCCATCTTGGCCAGCCCGGTGTGGAAGATTCCTCCGCCTACGACAAACAGACCTATCATCATGAGGACGACAGGACTCGCGAAGCCGGACAGCGCTTCACTCGGGCTAAGTATGCCGAATACGACAAGCAGGATCAGCGCGCAGATCGCGACCAGGTCGGAGCGAACCTTGCCGCTCATGAACAGAATAGCCGCTGTGGCCAGCAGGGTGAGGGTGATGATCATAGGCATCGTCATGGGCGAGCTCCTCTCTGTAGAGTTCTTTCCTCCATAGTAGCACAGAGGAATGAAGGAGAGAGTGAACAAAGTGCGACGATTGAGGGAGGCGGTCTTCATTCGGCCGTAGCTGGAAAAGCACGGTTTGACAACTGCTTCCAGGGGTGCTAATCTAAGCTCAAGCGAAGGCATTCCGTAAGGCACGGAATGCCTTTTGCTCTGCAATGATTCATGAGATCACACAAGCAGATACCCCTAAGACAAGGAGATGCAGCCCATGATTCAAGTTAAGGAATTTGTAGATACGGACAACTCGTATGCTGAGAATAAAGCCAATGAGTTTCTGTCCGGATTGAAAGACGATCAGGTCATCAATGTGTGTTACGGCTCGGTCGTGAAGCCGACGGCTTCCGGCACGGCGCATCAGCGCAGCACTATTTTGGTCGTGTACAAGACGTCAGGTCCGCACGAGCCCTAGTCCTTAGAATGGATCCAATTAGAGTCGCCAAGAGAGGTCAGCCCCGTTCAGGGAACGCTGGCCTCTTTGCTATGAATCCGCTTGCATCCCAAGGGTTCCGTGGTAAGATGGCCTGGTGTTTGATACGATGGAGGAAAGAAGGAGGCTCATAAACCTATGGACGTTTCCGAACTGCGGCAGATCGTTGCCCAAAGCTCCAATATCGTCTTCTTCGGAGGAGCAGGCGTCTCCACCGAAAGCCATATTCCGGACTTCCGCTCAGAGACGGGGCTGTTCCGTCCAGGCGGACACACGACTGGCTATCCGCCTGAGCGTGTGCTAAGCGGAAGCTTCTTCCGCACGCATCCCGAGGGCTTCTTTGAATTTTACCGGTCGAAGATGCTGTACCCGGACGCTAGACCTGGAAAAGCCCATCTCGCTTTGGCCGAGCTGGAGCGTCAAGGGCGGCTGCAGGCTGTCATCACGCAAAATATTGACGGGCTGCACCAGCAAGCGGGCAGCCGACATGTGCTGGAACTGCACGGCTCCGTTCACCGCAACTTTTGCCTGGATTGCGGGACCTTCTGTGACTTATCCGCTGTCATCGAGAGTGAGTCGATCATCCCGCGCTGCCGCCAGTGCGGCGGGGTTATCAAGCCGGACGTCGTGCTGTACGAGGAGAGTCTGGATCTGGAGCTGCTGTACCGGGCAAGGGATTTTGTGCGCAGCGCCGACATGCTGATCGTCGGAGGCACCTCGCTGACGGTGAATCCCGCCGCAGGCCTCGTCGCCGAGTACCGGGGGGACAAGCTGATCCTGATCAACCGGACCCCGACGCCTTTCGACAGCCGGGCCCAGTATCTGATCCGAGACAGCATCGGACAGGTGCTGGAGGCGTTGGTGGCGAACAAGGACGCTAAGGACGGCGAGGCATAGTCCTAAGTTCTAGGTCATGTTCCTGCGTTTGGACAACATTGGACGATGAGTCTCTTCCCGAATAGCTCCGCTTCGCCATACTTTCACCCTGTTCGGATGACTCCGTATGAGCGATAGTTAGCATATACCGACGAGCCGAAGCTGAAATCACGATTTACAAAATGTGGGCATTTGGGTTATGATGGATTCCAGTACACGATGAAAAAAGGAGGTTCGATGACTATGTTCGCAGCGAAACGAGAGACAAATCTATCTATGGATTGGATGAATAGCAATCTGAATGATTTGTTTCATCCTGCGTTTATTCGTACTCATCGACCTAACCGGTTTTCTGTTTACAGGCTTCAGACCAGCTTGCCCTGCTTATCGGGGAACTGAATCTGTTCGTTTGAGAAATGGCAATCACCCGGCTACGGACCTATGAGTCCGTAGCCTTTTTTTATGCCGAAGGAGGGTTCATATGGCTATCGTTCAACTGCAATCGACCAACCCGCAGCTCTCGTTTATCATCAAGAAAAATCCGGGCTCCGGGATGCTGCTTCGCTCCATCCGCAAAGGCACAGCCTACGGCTGGTACACGGATGACACGACGTTTAACGTTTATTTCAAGGATGCCGACAATGAGATTTCTTACAAGCAGCATGAGCAAGAGGAATTTGAATACCTGAATGTATCCCGGTACAATACGCCGCTCTTTCCCCTTCATGCGATCAATGAGTTTTTCTCGACGCCGCTGAAGGCGCAGGATGCCCGCGATACGGACGGCTACCGGCATACCTTCTTCATCAACATGATTCATGTGGAGAGGGTCCGGTATGTGGAGCTGTTCAACCAGCATCTGAAGGACTTTACGTTCGAGCTGGAGCATCGTGCCCACAAAAGCTACTCGCTGACCATATCTACCGAGCGCAGCCTGTATCAACTGCTTCATGTCACCTCCGTTCTGTGTTTGTTTCTGGCCATGTTTGGTCCAGAGGAGCTTGATGTAGCGGATAGCCTGCTGGATAAATACATCAAGAGCATTCAGATTATCGACGCGCCGTTCTATATTCGCAGCCTGTTTGTCCGGCACTTTCTATCCTCAAGGGATCGCTTCCGAGCCTACAAGGGTGCGTTGGAGCGTACCGACCGGTACGAGATTCAATTTGAATTCGGGGGAACGGGAATGCAGCGGAGAAATTACATCGGGAGCATCCTGCCGTTCAATAAGTCTATTCTGGATGTGGGCTGCGGTGAAGGCTTCTATGCCCTTCCCTTCGCCGGCAAGCTGGAGGACAGCTATTACGCGGTCGATATCAACGAGGAACTGCTAGAGTCGGTACAGCGGAAGGCACAGGCCAAGGACATCGACAACATCGCGATCTTTGCTTCACTAGACCGTTTCCTGGAACAGTACAACGGAGAGCAAGTCGATGTCATTCTGACCGAAGTGATCGAGCATATGAGTCTGGAGGAAGCGCGTGAGCTAATCCGCCAGATCTGCACCCAGGTTCACTTCGAGCACTTTATCATTACGACGCCGAATGCTGACTTTAACCGCTATTACGAGCTGGAAGGCTTCCGGCATGATGATCACAAGTGGGAGCTGGGCGAGGGAGCGTTCCAGCAGTGGCTGACGGAGTCGGTGCTGGAGAACGGACTGGATTATGAATTTGTAGCGGTCGGCGAGGGTGTCAACCATATTCGTACGACACAAGGAGTTATTTTGAGGAGAAAGGGGGCATAAGTCTATGCAGATTCAAACAAAGGTGCATACGATTTTCATGCTGATCGGCTCGACGGAATGCGGCAAGACGACCTTTGCCCGAGAGGTGCTGATTCCTCAGCTGAGATTTGAGGCTGCAGGTACGTCTTTGAAGGCCAACGTGCAGGTCCTCTCGTCGGACAGCATCCGTCAGGAGGTACTGGGCTTCGACTACGACAAGTACGACCAAGTGATGCTGGAATCGAGCGAGCAGGCGTTTCATCTGCTGTTCGAGCGCTTGAAGATGGCGACGAGCTTCCCAGTGAATGCGGAGTTCGTCGTCGTCGATACAACAGGTTTATCCGAGGACTTCCGGGCGAAGGTTCGGGAGATTGCTAAGGCCAATCACTATAACCTGGAAGTGATCCTGTTCGATTACAAGAAGCGGGAAGACTATTACGCCTCCGAACGCTCCAAGCGTCTGATCACGAACCATATCAACCGATTGCGTAAGGAAGTGCTTGGCTCGCTGGCTCGTGAAGGCTACGAGGCCGTGCATCGGGTCCGGGCCAAGGATTTTTACGATCCCGAGGGAGGCATGGCCAATCCGGCTTATCAGGTCCAGATTAAGGATCTCGAGGCGTATCTGTCGACGATTCTGCCGCAGCATCAGCGCTACATCGTTATCGGCGACGTTCATGAATGCATCGAGGCCTTGCAGGGCCTGCTGCTGAGCTATGGCTACAAGCTGCAGGAAGGGCGGCTCGTGGCGGGAGAGAAGGTTCGTGATACGAAGCTGATATTGGCTGGGGACTGGATCGATAAAGGGAAGAATACTCGGGCGATTGTTGAGTTTCTATATGATAACCGGGAGCATTTCCTGTTCGTGCTCGGCAACCATGAGAACTTTGTGTACAAATATTTGCAAGGGGAGATTGCCGGGGCAGACCGGCAGTTGCTAGAATCATACTTCGACTCCACCCAGGTCCTTGCTCAAGATGCCGAGCTGCTGAATAAGTTCAATGAACTGGTTTCGTCGGCTAAGCCCTTCTACCGATATATCGGGCAGCAAAGCCCTTCGTTCTACGTCACACACGCTCCATGCCGGAATACATATATCGGCAAGCTGGATGTTCAGTCAGTCCGCCAGCAGCGGAGCTTCCGCTTGGATCGGGACGGCTCAATCGAGGAGCAGCTGGCCTTCCTGCAGGAGGAAGCGGTCAAGAATCACCCGTTCCACCTGTTCGGGCATATTGCAGCCAAACAAGCCTTCCGCTTGAAAAACAAGCTTCATCTGGATACCGGCTGCGTGTACGGCAACCAGCTGACTTCAGTGGTGATCGGGTACAAGCCGATGTTTAAGTCCTTCCGTTCAGGGCAGAGCGTGGTCACCGAAGATTTGCCGATCTTGTTCCAGATAGAACGCAAGATCAGCATCGCCGATCTCGACGAGGAGGCTGTGCGCCGTCTGAGATATATCTCGCGCAACCAGGTGAACTTTATCTCCGGTACGATGTCCCCGGCAGACAAGGACGAAGCGGCAGGCGATCTGGAGTCTTTGCGCCAGGGATTGGTTTATTTCGCCGAGCATGGCGTAGAGCAGGTGGTGCTGCAGCCCAAGTACATGGGCTCCCGCTGCAATATTTACCTGCATCGGGACTTGGAGCAGTGCTACGCGGTGAGCCGAAACGGTTATCGACTCAAACAGCCGGACCTCACCGAGGTGTATGAAGCGCTGCTTGGCAAGTTCGGCTCTTACATGGAGGCGCAGGGGATTCATCTTCTGCTGCTGGACGGGGAACTGCTGCCTTGGAAAGCGCTAGGGGACGGCTTGATCGAACGACAGTTCAAACCGATTGGACAGGCGCTGGAGAGCGAGTTCGCTTTTCTGCAGCAGCATGGATTCGAGCAGGCCTGGAGCAAGCTGGTCGAGGATTATGACGCCAGCGGCTTCGAAAAGGATCAGCATCATATGCCCAAAGGAGCGCTTAGCGACAAATATGGCGCCGGTATGTATCAGAACTATAAGTATGTGCATGAGCTGAGGGCTACCTATGCACCTGTTCAGGAGCATGTACAGGCTTATGAAACGTATAAGCGTCAGCTGGACATTTATGCCGGTGACGGAGAGTTGGAGTTTAAGCCATTCGCTGTACTGAAGATGATGTTGGTCAGCGGAGAGGAGCAGATACCCAACTGGACGACCTCCGAGATGTACCGCTTTCTGTCGAAGGATGACTGCCTGCTGCTCGACCTGTCCGCTGAGGATGCTTACGAGCGGGCTGCGCAATTTTTCGCAAGGCTGACGGTTGAGAATCAGATGGAGGGCGTCGTGATCAAGCCGGAGCGGATATCCGGCAGCAACGTCCCTTATATGAAGGTACGCAATCCTGAATACCTCTCCATCATTTATGGCTACGACTACCGTCTCCCGCATAAATACAGGAAGCTGCTGAAGCAGAAAAATATCCGCCCCAAGCTGCGCACCTCCATGAATGAGTATCGGCTGGGCAACCGGATGCTGGCGGTAAAGCTCAGCGACATCTCTCCGGAGCATGACGCTTACCGCGAAGCGGCTGTCGGCCTGCTGTTCGAGGTAGCCAAGGAGCGGGAGATCGACCCTAGGCTGTAGGAGGGGCTACTTCCGCCCCTCCGGCATGGCCCCCGGAGCGTCCGGCGTCGCATAGGACACGACAACCTGAGCGGTCGGACACAGCTCGCGAACGAGGGACTTGAGCCGCTGGATATGCCGGCTTGGGACGACCAGGAAGAGCTGCGGATCAGAAGGAGTATCACCGGAGACCTGGTGCTGCTTCAGAAATTCAATCTCCGATCCGAATGCCGCGCGAAGCTGCTCCACGAGCCGTTCCCGTGGACCTTCGCAGGATATCCAGATCAGCTTTTTATTGCGGAACTCCAGCGTGAACTGAATCGCCTTGAAGGCGGCGAAGTAAGCGATGACCGAGTGAATGGCCTGATCCCAGCCGAATAAAAAGCCGCCGCAGGCCAGGATCAGCAGGTTGAGAATCATGACAAGCTCGCCGATGGACAGCCGAAGCCTCCGGTTCAGATAGACGGCCACGATATTCAGTCCATCCGGGTACCACCCGTAGCGGATGATCAGTCCGAGCCCGACGCCGAGCGTCAGTCCGCCGCATAACGCTGCGGGAAGGGGATTTTCGAGTAGTGGGGGGAACGGATGCATGAAGATGGCGAGCGCTGTGATGACGATCAGGGAGATGAGGGCCGAGAGCATTTGTACCGGCTTCCTTTTATTGAAAAGCACGAATGGCAGATTGATGAACAATAGGAAGAGTCCCATCTTCATCTCGGTGACATGGGACAGCAGAATAGCGATTCCCTTAACGCCGCCGGGGATGATCTTATGGGGGGTCAGGAACATCTCCAGACCGATAGAAACGAGCAGCACACCGATGAGAATGGCGCCGACGGGCAGCCATTGCAGCTTAGAACCGGGACGATGGTTCATAGAACGGGTTCCTCCTTTCCTTTCTTCATCCATAGTAGCATAGGTTGGAGCGGAAGGCTCGCGTTGTTCGTGACGAGGGTTTGACAGATTGTGGTAAGATTAAGGGAGGAATAGGCAGGCTGAGCTTCAGACATCCAAACCTTGGGAGGAAAAAGCTATGCGTATACAATGTGCAATTCTGGACGATTACCAAGATGCGGCTCTGCGGCTGGCGGATTGGTCCGTGCTGGCAGATCAAGTGGAGGTGCGAGCATTTCATCACCATATCGAGCAGCAGGAAGCACTGATCCAAGCGATTGGGGATTGTGAGATTGTCGTTATCATGCGGGAGCGGACGCCGTTCCCGGCATCGCTCATCAACCGGCTGGATAAGCTGAAGCTGCTGATCACCTCGGGGATGCGCAACGCTTCCATTGATCTTGCTGCTGCCAAGGCGCGGGGGATCGTCGTCTGCGGGACAGGCAGCCGGCCAGAGCCGCCGGTTGAGCTCACCTGGGCGCTGATTCTGGGGCTGGCGCGGCATATTATGCCGGAGAATGTGTCGCTGCGGCAGAATGGGCCTTGGCAATCGACAATCGGTACGGACCTCGCTGGCAGCACGCTGGGCTTACTCGGGCTGGGCAAGATCGGCAGCCGCATGGCGCGGATCGGACAAGCGTTCGGGATGAAGACGATCGCTTGGAGCCAGAACCTGACCCGCGAGCAAGCGGAAGCCTCCGGAGCCCAGCTTGCGGCATCCAAGGAGGAGCTGCTCGCAGTCAGCGACTTCGTTTCGATCCATCTCGTGCTGAGCGAGCGTACCCGGGGCTTGATCGGCGAAGCGGAGTTGGCGCGGATGAAGCCTAGCGCTTATCTGATCAAT
This sequence comes from Paenibacillus filicis, assembly GCF_038070315.1. NCBI lineage: Bacteria > Bacillati > Bacillota > Bacilli > Caryophanales > Paenibacillaceae > Paenibacillus > Paenibacillus filicis. The sequence continues at coordinate 113,708 of NZ_JBBPCC010000014.1, forward strand.
ACGTCGCGTGCGGCAATTGTCGATCAAGAGGCCCTCGTTCGGGCCTTGGAATCAGGCGGCATCGCAGGAGCCGGATTGGACGTCTTCGAGCTGGAGCCTCTGCCCGAGTCGCACGTGCTGAGAACTCTGCCTCAGGTATTGGCTACCCCTCATACCGGGTATGTGACGGAAGGCAATTACCGCATTTATTTCCAGGAGGCGGTGGAGGATATCCAGGCGTATTTGTCCGGCGCTCCGATTCGTCAACTGGGCTAAGCTTATCATGAGAGAGATAGGGCCTTCAGCTTGAACTTAGTATCCCCTCTCTTCGCGAGGCACCGCAGAGCGCTGCCTGATGGGAGTTGCCCATGTTCGAGCCTCGGGTAGCTCTGTGGAACCTTGATGAAGCTTGGATTATAATGGAGAGTGGAGCCTGTACAGAGGTTGTGTCTAAGTTTGTTGTATAGGTTAGAAAGGAGAAAGCATCATGACGATTGTTTCTTACCGAAAAGAGGATCACGAGCAGCTCGTGGATATCTGGCTGCGCGCGGTGCGCGCTACACATACTTTTCTGACGGAAGAAGACATTGAGTTCTTTCATACTATGGTGCGCGACGAGGCGCTGACGGCTGTGGAGCTGTGGACGGCTCTCGACGAGGCAGGCGTACCGGTCGGTTTCATTGGGCTGGACGGCACCAAGGTGGAGATGCTGTTTGTCGATCCGGACCGTCACGGTCAGGGAACCGGCAGACGGCTGATGGAGCACGCTGTTCAGTTGAAGGGACCGGCGATCACGGTCGATGTGAACGAGCAGAATGAAGGGGCGCATGCCTTCTACCTCCGGCTTGGCTTCGTGCAAACCGGCCGTTCCGAGCTCGACGGCTCGGGTAAGCCGTTCCCGCTGCTTCATCTGGCACTTAGCTAACACCAATTTTTTCCATGAAGAGTTCGAATCAGCCCCGGGCCTGAAGCCCGAGGGCTTTTTTTCGCTTGACAGGCAGCTTTGGCGAAGCGGACATGACACTTGTCATACTCCCCTCTATGACGTTTATGACTTCAGAGATGCGGAGGGTTTCTCTATACTAGAGATAACAGAAAAACTGCGTTCATCGACCGGGTTGACCGGCATGGCCGCGCGTCCATCAGAGGAGGAAGCCCCGCAGATGCATCAACCCAGCATAGCTCAATTGAAGAAGACCGTTGCTCCCTATGAGAAGACCGATACGAAGGCGAGCATCCGTCAGCTTATCAACACCATCGTTCCGCTGGTGCTGCTCTGGTATGGAGCCTATCTCAGCTTATCCGTATCCTATTGGTTAACGCTTCCGATCGCTGTGGTCACGGCCGGGTTCGTGATTCGGACCTTTATTATTTTCCATGACTGCTGCCATCAGTCCTTTTTCCGCAACCGGCTGGCTAATGATATTCTGGGTACGATAACGGGTGTCATGACCTTATGTCCGTATGAACAATGGAAAAATGCTCACTCGATCCATCATGCCACCAGCAGCAACCTCGACAAGCGCGGGGTAGGTGACATCTGGATTTTGACCGTGGATGAATATGTGGCCTCTTCCTTCTGGCGCCGCCTGGCTTACCGCATTTATCGCAATCCTATCGTAATGTTCGGACTGGGTCCGATTTTCGTATTCGTCTTTCAATACCGCTTCAACCGCAAGGGCGCACGCCGCAAAGAGCGCCTCGGCAATTACTTGACTAACGTGCTGCTTGTCGGCGTATACTCGCTGCTGATCTGGGCGATCGGCTGGCAGGCGTTTCTGATGGTACAGCTCCCGATCGTGTTCGTGTCAGGCTTACTCGGGATCTGGCTGTTTTATGTACAACACCAGTTCGAGGACTCCTACTTCGAAAATGAAGAGGAATGGAGCTACGTCCAAGCCGCGGTGGAAGGCAGCTCGTACTACAAGCTTCCCAAGCTGCTGCAGTGGATCACGGGCAATATCGGCTTCCATCATGTGCATCATCTGAGCCCCAAGGTTCCGAATTACAACCTGGAGAAGGCTCATGAGGCGACGCCGCCGCTGCAGATGGCAACCACGATTACGCTCCGTACCAGCTTGAAGTCGCTCCGGTTCCACCTGTGGGACGAACAGGGCAAGCGGTTTGTGGGATTCCGTGATGTACGGCGGGCTAAGGGCCGAGTAGATGCCGTCGTCGACGGGCTGAAGCTGACCAAGCCGGGACTGCAAGGTGAATAGGTGAATAGCTCCCTGCTGCGATTGTATGGTAAACTACAAGTACAATCAGCGTCGTCTCCTAAAAGGTGGGCCACCATGCAAAAATGGTATCAGATCTTTCACCGCAGCACCGGATTGAGCCCGTATGTATGGGTCGTATTCTATATCCTTCCGTTTTACTTTATCTTCCGCTCCTCCTCGACCTATGAGGTTGCGAGCGGAATTATCATGATTCTCTTATTTTTCGGGTGCTATCTGCTGTCCTTTCTGTCGAAGGGATGGCTTATGTACTTTTGGACCGGATTGCAGGTGGTCATCTCGATCCTGATGACCCTGCTCTTCGGGTATGTGTACTTCTCATTGTTTCTGGCCTTCTTCATCGGCAATATTCAGCATAAGGCCGGTTTCTTTACCTTGTATTCGATTCATCTGGTTACGACTATTGTGGCCGTCAATTTCGGTTTTATCACACAGAAGGCGAATCCGGTGTTTATTACCCAGCTGCCATTTGTGGTCGTCAGCCTGATCGCGGTCATTCTACTGCCTGTCACCACGTATAACCGCAACAAGCGGGATAAGCTGCAGGTGCAGCTGGAGGATGCGAACAAGCGGATCTCCGAGCTGGTTAAGCTGGAGGAACGGCAGCGGATTGCCCGGGATCTGCATGACACGCTTGGACAGAAGCTGTCTCTGATCGGACTCAAGAGCGATCTCGCCGGCAAGCTGATCACGATGAACCCCGAGCGGGCTCAGACCGAAATTGATGAGGTGCGGCAGACGGCCCGGAGCGCCCTGAAGGAAGTCCGGGAGATGGTCACGCAGATGCGCGGCACCAAGCTGGAGGACGAGATGTTCCGGATCGAGCAAATTTGCCGGGCGGCGCAGATCGACTTTGAGCTGAAGGGTGATCCCAAGCTGACCGCGACCTCGCTGATGACGGAGAATGTCCTTAGTATGTGCCTGAAGGAAGCTGTCACCAACGTCGTCAAGCATAGCGGAGCAACCGCTTGTACGATCGCGATTGAGCCAGCTCCGACGGAGCTCGTCGTTCGGGTGCAGGATAACGGCAGCGGCGTAGTGAATGAAACCACTTGCTTCCGCGGGAACGGCCTGCGGGGGATGAAGGAGCGGCTGGAGTTCGTTAACGGCAGTCTGGACATCGTCAGCGAACCGGGCATGACCTTGGTTATGAAAGTACCGAACGTCTTCAGACCAGTGGAAAAGGAGGAGGGGAAATGATTCGAATCGTCATCGCGGAAGACCAGCGGATGCTGCTCGGCGCTTTGGCTTCCCTGCTCGATTTGGAAGAGGATATGAAGGTTGTGGGCCGCGCCAGCAATGGTGAGGAAGCGGTTCGGCTGGTGCATCAGGAACGGCCGGATATCGTCATCATGGATATTGAGATGCCGGGCAAAAGCGGACTGGACGCGGCAGAGGAATTGAAGGGCTTTGGCTGTAAGGTGATGATTCTGACGACCTTCGCCCGCCCCGGATATTTCGAACGTGCCGTCCGCGCCGGAGCCAATGGCTATCTGCTCAAGGACAGCCCCAGCGAAGAACTGGCCGACTCGATTCGCAGCATCATGGCGGGACGCCGGATTTATGCCCCCGAGTTGGTCGACGGCGTATATGCGGAGGAGAGTCCGCTCACGGAGCGGGAGAAAGAAGTACTCGTGATGATCGCGGACGGCAAGAACACCAAGGAGATCGCCAGCGAGCTGTATCTGACGACCGGCACCGTGCGCAATTACATTTCCACGATTCTGGATAAGCTTGGCGTGAGCAACCGGATCGAGGCGATTGTCACGTTTAAGGAGAAGGGCTGGTTTAAGTGAGGGTAGCAGTCTTAGCTGGTGGCTAAGACCATGAGCGGATGATCTTGGACCGGAGCGGATGCTCTGGTTTTTTGTGCATGAAGGGAAGAGACGCCAGAGGAGTGTCTGTCAGATGAATCTGTTAGAGTTTAATGACTTATAGCGAATCCATAGAGCTCTTCGTTGATTTTAGATATTTATCATTCGCCAATTCATAATTACATACCCAGTTTGAATTGAAATAATAACAAGATAACTTACATTTACAAGGGAACTAACTTTAAGGTTGGTTGCTCTCTTACGATAAGCAACTCTTCCAAATTGTTCATTTTTTTATTCGCTTTTGAGCTGATTTGTTTTATTCATTAATGAAGCGAGACGCGGAATGTAGATCAGCAACTGCAGGCCGTGGAACGGCTTCTGTGGGAGGATTTACTTCACGAACAGTATTTTCTACACAGGAACCGCCACTTCTGACGGATTCCATCTGTCTCCTTTCCGTTGTATACTAAGATTAGGAAATATGGACTAGGAGATACAGGTTATGGCCTATATGGTTCCCGATACGATCCCGCGTCTCGCCATAGCGGGCGAACGGATATTATTTCAAACCCTGCGCGAGGATTTGCCGAGCGATTACATCGTCTACTATAAACCGGAGATTCAAGGAAGAAGGCCGGACTTCGTAGTCATCGGGCCGGACCTTGGTCTGGTCGTGCTGGAGGTCCGCGATTATACACGCAACATGCTGCAGGAGATGGATCAGAATGAATGGGCGCTGTACACAGCCAAGGGCGACCTGACGACGGTCAAAAGCCCATTGAAGCAAGCACGGGACCATGCTCAGCATCTGGAGAAGCAGCTTAGAAGGGACAAGGTCTTGATTCAGCTCCAGGGTGTTCAGGCTGGACAGCTGAAGTTTGCCTGCGGCTTCGGGGCGGTATTCACCCGGATGAAGCGGGCGGACTTCGTGCGCTACGATCTCTACGAGATGATCCCGGCTGATTTCGTGTTCTGTCAGGATGAGATTGATCCGGAGGAGGATGGTTACTCTCAGGAAAATCTGGTGGAGAAGCTGCTCGGCATGTTTAGCGTGTGGAGCCGCCGGTTTTACCGATTGACGTCCGGGGATGTCAGGGCGATTCGTCATCGGATCTCGCCTCAGATCAGCATTGGAACGGAGGGAGCTCGGCCGATTTCCTTTCAGGATCAGATGCTGCTGTCTCTGCATAACATCCAGACCATGGATATGCATCAGGAAACATTGGCCGAGCATCTGGGGGACCGGCACCGGCTAATCCGGGGCGTGGCTGGCAGTGGTAAGACGATCCTACTGGCCGGTCGGGCCAAGATGCTGGCGAAGCTGCACCCGAATTGGAAAATTCTCGTGCTGTGCTACGGCATCCCGCTGTCCCTTCGGCTCCGGCAAATGATCGACCGGATGCTGGAGCAGCCGGTCGATCTGTTCGATCTGATCCAGCTTCGCGAGGAGACGCCGGAGATGATCAGCAGCCGGATCGAGGTGTACAACTTCCGCGAGTGGCTCCGCAACAAGCTGCAAACCCGGGAAGAGCATATCCCGATCCTGCTCGATATGCTGCAGAAGAAGGAAGCCATTCTCCCTACCTATGATGCGATCCTGATCGATGAAGGGCAGGAGTTCGAATCCGATTGGTTGAGGCTGCTCGGGCAGGTGCTGAACCCGGCCACCCAATCGCTGCTGCTGGTCGAAGACCGGGCGCAATCCGGCTTCAAGCGCAAGACCAGCCTGGCCCAGGATACAGGGCTGGATTTCCGTGGGCGTTCCAAGGTGCTGACGATCAACTACCGCAACACGACACAGATTGTGCAATTTGCGTGGGATTTCTACAACAAGCACTCGCAGTTGAAGAATAAGATGAAGCTAGGCACGGCCAGAGGCGTCGAGATCATCCCGCCGCAAAGCACGCGGCGCCGGGGACCGGAACCGCGGATCGTCCGCTGCGCGTCCTTTGTGGAGGAGATGCAAGACGTAGCGGCGCAAATCGAGCTGCTGCATCGGGAGCGTCATATGCCATATGACGAGATGCTGATTTTGTACCGGGTCAAGGATAACCACAAGCAGTCATTTATCGATGATATTCAGGGACAGCTGCTCAAATCCAACATTCCGTTTACGCGGATGAAGGAAAGCATGGACGGCAAAGACGGCTTCACTCACCGGGAGGAAACGGTTAAGCTGTCAACGATTGATGGGGCCAAGGGACTGGACTTCCGGGCGGTATTCATCGTGAATATCGAGAACATGCCGTTCTCGCTCGAAGAGGTAGAGGAACGCGAGGTGTCGCTGTTCTATATCGGGATGACGCGGGCGTTGGATTGGCTGAGCCTATCCTATAGCGGAGAGTCAACCTTTACGAAGTATTTGGAGGAGATCCGAGTCGGCCGCAAGCGAGAGAGTGACCCGAACAGCCGTATGGGTTGAGGTCTGGAGTTATCTTGCTTTCGCTTAGGTATACATGACGAGAGAACCTGCTTGGCGGAGCAGGTTCTTTTTTATCCGCTCCAGAGAATACACCCCTTATGCAACCTTCTATTTCACCGAATGAGACGGTTACTTCCGGTATTGGGCGAGACGTGGTTCCCCAGGTCAACGGTTAACGCACCGAGAGAAAATCACTTCAGCTTCGAAATCCAGAACCCGCCTACGACAATGACCAGACCGAGAAGGGTCTTCCAGGTAGGCACTTCCTTCAGAAAGAGAAACCCGATCGCGACGCAGACGAAAATTTCGATGCCTTTGGACAAGGACAGGGCGAAGGTCAGGTTGTTCAGCACTTTATACGTAAACTTGACCCCATAACCGATCATGATATTGGCTGCAAACATCACGGGCAGCAGCTTGAACTGATACCAGACGGTCGTCCAGAAGGCCGGGTCGATGTGCTTGCTCTGATAAGCGAAGATAGCGTTGATCGCAAACAGCCCGCCAAGCAGCAAGGCGACAGCATACACGAGTAGCATACGAACCTCCTACGTAAGTTCAGGATCATGAGCTCCCTTGTAATGTTTCCCGAATGCAATTTTTTTAAACGGCGCCAATCTTGGGGGTAGATCAGGTATATATCAAGTGCCAGGACCCAAAGGCTGCAAGGGTCGCAGTAAGGGGGCGGCCATCAGCACGGTCGGTCCAGTAGGAAGGCAAGACCCTGATGCATATGTCTGCGTATCAACAAAAAACGTACTCCCGGAGATGGAGTACGCCAGTATTCAGGGGGAAGCCGTGGGAGCCACCCCCCGCTCTCCCAAGGAAGATCCTATCGTCAGACCTGGATGATGATCGGCAGAATCATCGGTCTGCGCTTCGTTTGGGCAAATAAGTACTTGCCCACGGCTTCCTTCAGCGCCTGCTTGTAGACGGCCCATTGATTGGCGCCGGTTTCTTGCAGCTGCGTGATCGTCGCTAAGGCGAGCCGCTGAACCTCGTCCATCAGTCCTTCGGACTTTCGCACATAGACGAAGCCGCGGGAGATCAGTTCGGGACCGGATACAATCGTTCCACCTGATTTGGTCATCGACATGACGAGGATCAGAATGCCGTCCTCGGACAAGACTTTGCGATCGCGCAGCACGATTTGCCCTACATCCCCGATTCCGAGGCCGTCTACCAGCGTATTCCCGTCCGGAATCTTGCGCTCCTGGCGGGCTACGGAGCCGGTCAGGTCCACGACATCCCCGTTATTGAGGATGAAGATGTTCTCTGACTCCACCCCGACCGCTTCCGCCAGCAGACGATGCTGGTGAAGCATACGGTATTCGCCGTGTATCGGGACGAAATACTTGGGCTTCATGAGCGAAAGCATCAGCTTAAGCTCCTCCTGGCTAGCGTGGCCGGAAACATGCATCCCCGTCACAGAGCCCGAGCCGTAGATGACCTTCGCTCTGCGCTCGAATAGATTATCCACGATCCGACCGACATTGCGTTCGTTGCCGGGGATCGGGGTTGCCGCCAGGATCACCGTATCGCCGGGAGATATGCTGACCTGCCGATGGTTGCCGCTTGCCAACCGGGCAAGAGCCGCCATAGGCTCACCCTGGCTTCCCGTGCAGAGGATGACTAGCTCATGCGGAGCATACTGGTCGCTGTCCGTCGCATCGATGAGCATGCCGTCAGGCAGCCGCAGATACCCCTGCTTGGAGGCGATTTCCACGACATTAACCATGCTTCGGCCGAGCAAAATCAGCTTGCGCCTCGTCTTCTCCGCAGCCTCGATGACTTGCTGCACCCGATTCACATTGGAGGCGAAGGTGGAGAGGAAGATTTTGCCTTCGGCCTGATGGAAGGCCTCTTGGATATGATCGCCTACCATGCGCTCGGACGGGGTAAAGCCGGGCCGCTCGGCATTCGTACTCTCGGAGAGCAGCAGCAGCACGCCCTGCTTGCCGATCTCGGCCATTTTATGAAGCTCCGCATATTGCTGATTAACGGGCGTAAAGTCGAACTTAAAATCGCCCGTATGCACGACCGTACCTTGCGGCGTATGGAAGGCGAATCCCAGACAGTCCGGAATGCTGTGATTGGTACGGAAAAAGCTGACAGAGACCCCTCCGAACTCCAGGATCGTGCTCGAGTCGATCTCGTGCAGCTTCGCCGAGCCGAGCAGTCCGTGCTCCTTCAGCTTGACTCGAATCAGTCCCAGCGTCAACCGCGTGGCGTAGATCGGCATGTTCAACTGCTTGATGATATAAGGGATTCCCCCGATATGGTCTTCATGCCCATGCGTAACCAGCAAACCCCGGACCCGATCCCGGTTCTCCAGCAGATATGAGATGTCCGGTACGATCAGATCGATGCCGAGGAGGCTTTCGTCCGGAAATTTCGATCCGCAGTCTATGACAAGGATCTCCTCGTTGTATTGGAGCATGTACATATTTTTGCCGATCTCATGTAAGCCTCCGAGAGCGGCGATCGACAGCAGGTCTTCATTCGTATTCATCTAGAACGCTCCTTCGTCCATGCAACTGGGGCCTTCAAGCAGACCCTGGAAGAATGAGTATAATGTCTCTCGGCAGCAGGGGATTTATGCATATGTCATCTGCTGAGGTTGCGGACTTCTCAAGGGGTGAAGGAAATTGGTAAAGGATGGAGGAGGAGAGAGAGGCATCGACGAGGCCCTAAGTGAGGAGTTTGGTGAGTCCAATATCCAGGAACAAAAGTGAGTTAGCATGTACAGGACAAGAGAGAGTCAGTATGTGCAGGCGTAAAAGAGGGCCAGCATATACAGTACACAAAAGAATCCGCACATCCGGACAAAAAAGAAACGAAGAACCAAACGCGGGAGCGTCAGATTCTTCGCTTTTTCGGCCATACCTTGAGTCTGGGCGACCCGACCCTGGCTTTAGTTTTTAGCTTTAGCTCTAACTCTAGCTGTGTTCATCCGCCGTCGCGGCAGCCTCCTGCGCCGCTTCTTGCCGGTATTCGGACGGGGTAACCCCGTAACGCTTGCGAAACACCTGGGTAAAGTGCCGGACATCCTGATAGCCGATGCGCTCGGCGATATCGGCCAGCTTGAGCTTGGGATTGGCTAGCAGCAGCTTGGCCTGCTCCAGCCGGAGCTGAATGACGTACTCCTTGAAGCCCTGGCCGGTCTTCTGCTTGAACAGCTGGCTGAAGTAGACCGGGTTCAAGTACACGAGCGCTGCGACCTTCTCCAGCGACAGATCGTCCTGGTAATGCGTGCGCATATACTGCTGTGCTACCTCGACGGCGCGCTCTCCGCCGCCTCCTGCATAATGCTCGTAGACCTGCGTGGTGGACGCTTGGCGCATCCGCTGCACTTCCTCTGGAACGGAGGAGAATCGCTCGATCTGCTCCGTATGCATGATTTGGAACGGTACACGCAGGTAATTAATCAGGTGCGTGCGAAGCTCGCTTAGCAGCTCTGCGAGCTTGTCCTCGCTCTGCAGCGTGATCAAGCCAAGCAGGCTGCGGCTGTCGTGGGCAGTGACGAAGCCGGTGCCGTGCCGGTCGATCAGCTCGCAGAGCACATTCTCGATGATGAATACTTCCAGACGAACCGGCCGGTCGGCCTCCATCTTCACCATGATCAGATGGAAGTGTGGGTGCTGCTCGATCATCGTGCTCATATCGATGCGGCCCGTATCCAATCCGGCGGCAAAGCGTTGGAAGACCGCCTCGCGTAAATATTTGCGGTTCCGCTTCAGCAGCTCCGCTTCCTCCGTCTGCGCCGTTTCCTTGATGATGTCGGCGCTCAACTTCTCGATCATGTCGCCGAGCACTTCCTTGCCGATCGGCTTGAGCAGATAATCTTTGGCCCCAAGTCGGACGGCTTCCTGGGCGTAGGCGAACTCAGAGTGAGCTGAGATCACGACCCACTTGAGCTGAGGATGCCGGTGACGGGAGACGTTCATTAGCTCCAGGCCCGTCATGCCGGGCATCAGAATATCCGTCAGCACAATATGGATACGATGCTCGCGCAGCAGCGCGATCGCTTGCTCGGCGTTTGCCGCCAGATGAATACGGTACTCGGGGAAGCGGTTGTGCAGCGTCCGTTGGATGCCTTCGCGAATGACATGTTCATCGTCTACGATCAGAATTTGAATCATGAGTTCTAACCTCCTTTGCGGGGGAGCGGCATCGCCAGGATGACCGTTGTTCCTCGCCCCGGGGTACTTTCGATACGAAGTCCGTAAGAATCGCCGAACATCAGCGTCATCCGGCGATGGACATTCGTTAGTCCGATGCCGCGGCGAGTGCGGCCGGTCAAGGGCAGACCGGCGGCAGCTCCCTGCACCATGCTCAGGCCAGACATTCCGTAGCTTCCGCTTGTGAATCCGCGAATCGGCTCCGCAGCAGGCTCCGCCGGCTGCACGGTATCGCCGCGGAGCGAAGCTCGCATCTGCTCCAGGACGCCAGGCTCAATCCCGACTCCGTTGTCTTCGATGACGATGCGCAGCTCGTTGTCGTCCGCCTCGATATAGACACGCAGCACGCCTGTATGCTCATGCAGCGGCTCGAGTCCATACTTAACGGCATTCTCGATCACAGGCTGAATCGTCATCTTGGGCAGTGGGACGTCCAGCCATTCCGCTGCAACCTGAATTTCCGTCCGGACTCGTCCAGCTAACCTGTTCTCGATAATCGTCATATAGTGCTGCATCTGCTCCAGCTCTTGCCGCAGCGTCGTCTTGGATGCTTCCTCCCAATCGCTGCTGTAGCGGAACATCTGCGATAAGGCCAAAATCACCCGTCCCAGCCTATCATTCTCTTGCTCGTCGAGCATCCAGTATATCATATCCAGTGTGTTATATAGAAAATGCGGATTGACTTGCGACTGCAAGGCTTGCAGCTCCGCGTTTTTTTCACTGATGGAAGCCAGCTTGATCCGCTCGATCAGCTCATCCATCCGGTACACCATCCGATTGAAGGAGGAGACGAGCGAGTTGATTTCATCGAATGACTTGACGTTGACCGAGCCTTTGAAATTTCCCATCTCGACCTGCTTCATCTCGCGGATCAGCAGCTTGAGCGGGGAGGACATGCTGCGGGAGATCAGGCTGGCGAGCGCAGTGGAGACTAGAACTAGGGCGAGCACAACGATCAGCAGGTATTTGCGTGTCTTCACGACCTCGGCGTTAATATCTCCCTTCGGAGTCAGACCGATTACGGTCCAGTCGGACAGCTTGGCCTTGGCCGCGACGATCAATTGATCGCTTCCGTTGTCGACGACGATCTGCCCCGCTGGCGGGCGGGGAAGACCGCTGAAGGTAGGCGGCTGCACCTGATCCATCTCCGTAGAAGCGATGATACGGTCCTCACGGTCGACGATATAGACCCGGCTGTTCGGACTTATCGTTACGTTCGAGAGCGCCGCGAGAATCGGCTTGGGGTCCGTTTCGATCAGCATAACCCCGATCATCTTATGCTCGCTAAGATCGAACAGCTTGCGTCCGAAGACGAAGAGCGGGTCCTCCGTAAACCGGTTGATGACCGAGCCGGGGTATAGGCCAAGCCAGACCATCTCCCCCGAGGAATTTACTAGCTTCTGATACCAATCTGAGGTGGAATAGTTCGCGTCCATGACGCCAGCGAAGCGCCGCTCGTAGCTGTAGTTTTTGCCGCCGTTGGTGATGATGTGAATGCCGATAATATCGTCCCGGGAGTAATAGATCGCCCCTATAATGTTAGTGATTGTGCGTTCGTTGATGGCGCCGACGGCCGTCTCGCGGTTCGCTTCGCGATCCTCGATCAGCCGCAGCATCTCGTAGTTGCTGTTGAGCGACTTGGTAACGCTATCATAGCCCTGCAGCAGCAGGTCGAACAGACCGACGGTTTGCGAGATATTTTTTTCTGCCAGGTCACTGATTTTACCGTGAATGATTTCCGTTGTCTTCTGGTCATACAGGAAGCTTACAATAAAGAGCAGGACCAGCATGCAAGCCAGGAAGAGCAGAAACAATCGGCTGTGAATGGAATTCAGGCTCCGCTTCATGATGATCCCCTTTCGCCATAATTCCTCCACTTATTGTACCACAATAGAAATGGTAAATCCCTTACCGGGCTGGAGCCGGTAAGGGAAATATCAGGTCCCGCAGCTCGTGCGGCTGCGGGAGCATCTTATGAAAATCGAACGGCTACGGCATTCAAACGCCGCTTGCGTAGAAAGGGAAAAGGGGGCGGAGGCTTAGCCTTTGACCGCTCCCGCCACCATCCCTTTTGTAATTTTGTCGGCCAGCAGGAAGTATACGATAATGACCGGTAGTGCCCCGAGGACGAGGAAGGCTCCGATCGCACCGTAATTGACCGAATACTGGCTGACGAAGCTGTTTACCCCGAACGGCAAGGTTTTGAGCCGCTCCGAGGAGATGAACGTAGACGCCAGAATGTACTCATTCCAGATATTGATGAAGGTCAGAATGCTGACGGTCATCATCGGCGGAACTGAGACCGGCAGGATAATGTTGAAGAAAATCCGTCCGACGCTCGCTCCGTCCATAATGGCCGATTCTTCAATCTCAGCGGGAATCGACTTCATAAACCCGCTCATGATAAAGATAGCGACCGGCGTCTGGAACGCCATATAAGGCAAGATGATCGAGGCATGTGTGTTCAGAATGCCCAGGTTTTTGAAGATCAGCATCAGCGGCAGCAAGGTCGCCTGCATGGGAATCATCATCCCGATCAGGAAGATCAACATGACAGCTTGCCCGTATTTCCATTTAAACCGGCTGATGGCAAAGGAAGCCAACGTGCTAAGCAGCAGGACGCCCGCCATACTGACGATGGTCACAAACAAGCTGTTTTTCAGATATTGGAAATAGTTCCCTGCTTGAATCGCATCTGTGAAGTTCTTCCACTGCGGAGAAGCCGGGAGAGCGAAGAAGGCACCGGACAAAATCTCTTCGTTAGTCTTGAGCGAGTAGAGCGCAAGCCAGAGCAGAGGGTATAGCTGAGTGACGACAAGCACCGACAAGAAAACAAGGACGATAGCTTTCGCGAAGGAGAAGCGGCTGCGTCTCACCCGGATGGCCGGTTGGACTGTAGCGGATCGGGACGTTGACTGCATAAGAGAGAACACTCTCCTTTCTACGAAAATTTGCGTTCGAGCCGGTTAAAGATCAAGTTGATGATCAGCGTAGCCACTAAGCAAATACCAACCAGGAAGGCTGCGATGGCACTGCCGTAACCGTATTTCAGGGATAGGAACGACATATTGTACATATGCGTTGAGATCACGTCTGTCGCGTGAGCCGGGCCGCCGCCGGTCATGACCATGATCATGTCGAAGGCTTGCAGAGAACCGATAAACGCCAAGACGATGGAAATTTTGAAGATTGGAATATTCATCGGGAACGTGATGTACCAGTCGGCTTTCAGACCTTCGGCACCATCGATCTTGGCCGCTTCATAGATATCGGCCGGAATATTCTGAATGCCTGTGAATTGAATCAGTGTATGATAGCCCAGGTATTGCCACAAAGCGACGAAGTACAGGGAGTACATCGCAATTTTCGGGTCGGTCAGCCAAGATCTTTTCCAGCTTCCCAGGTTCAAGAGGTCCAGCACCTGGTTCAGCATGCCGCCCATCGCGGCTGGATTATAGATCGTTTTCCACAATTGCCCGATAATAACGACGGAGAGGATGACCGGCAGGAAGTAGCTGGCCACCAGGAAGTTCGGCTTCTTGATAAAGCGGCTAAGCAGCATAGCGACGAATAAGGCCACCGGAATCTCCGCCATGGAGAATACGGCAAACATCAGCGTCCGGCGAACGGACGGCCAGAATACAGGGTCGGCGGTCAGGATATTCTTGAAGTTTTCCAGACCGATGAATTTCGATTCGCCGATCCCGTTCCAATCGAGCAGACCGCTGTACATGGAGACGAGAATTGGCACGAAAACCAGGCCGACGTAAAGCACCAAACACGGCAGAACGAAGGCAGCAATGGTCCACTTGGAGACACGTAATACGTTCACTTGGCTTCCGCCTCCCTTCTTATAAGTTTCTTAACATTTCTAGAAATGAAGCGAATCGAAACCGCCCACCCTGCCTGACGGTAGAGGAGCGATTTCGATCCGGCTGCTTGATTTTGTGAAAGAACTGGCGGTTTAAGCCAGTTTAAAACTTAGTAAAGCAAGGATGCGGCCGGGTGCGATCTTATTTTTTGTTGGTTTCGTAAGCTGTCTGATGCTCTTTGGCAACATCTTGCGAATTTTTCTTTTGTACGAACAGGTTTTGGATGCTCGTCAGGTGACCTTGGGAAGTTCCTGGGTTCATCGTATTGTCGAATGCCAGGTCTCCGCCCTTAACTTGCTTGAAGAGGTTCAAAACTTCCATCGCCATATCAGAGTAACCGGCTGCTTTGAAGTCGCCGTCTACCTTTTGCGCCAGACCTACAGCGCCTTTAACAGCGAAGGCTTCTTTAGGGAAATTCAGCATGAAGTAGTTCAAGAAGTCCTTGGTTTCTTTCAGGTGCTTGCTGTTCGCGGAGATGGCGAACGCGCTGCCTGGTGCGAGCATGAACTCATCTGGGTTGCCTTTGCCTTTGACTGTTGGGAACTTGAATACGCCAACCTTGCCGTTTACGGAAGAAGTCTCGATACCGCCAGTTGCCCAAGTACCCATGAAGTACATAGCGGCTTTGCCTGTTTTGAACAAGTTCTCGCCTGCGTTATAGTCGAAGGAAGTTGCGCCTTCTTGGAAGGCGCCGGCCTGTACCAGATCTTGGAAGCTATCAACCGCATCCGTGAATGCAGCGTCGGTGAACGTTTTCTTGCCGTCTACAACGCTTTGCAGGAAGCCAGGGCCGCCGTTCGTGCGAAGCAGGATGTTCATGAACAAGAAGGAGCCTGTCCAAGAATCTTTTTCTCCGATGGTGAACGGCTGGATATTTTTAGCCTTCAATTTCTTAACGGCATCAACCATTTCTTCGAAGGTTTTCGGAACTTCGACGCCTGCTTGCTGGAACAGATCTTTGTTGTAGTACACAACGCCGATGTTGTTGCCGTCAGGAAGCGCATAGATGTTGTTGTTGAAGGTGTACCAGTCCAGGATACCGCTTTGGAAGGTGTCCTTCAGTCCGTTCTGAGCGACCATGTCGTTCAGCGGAGCGAAAAGTCCGGCATCGACGAATGGCTTCATTTGAGCGGCCGGGTTTACGACGGTAATATCAGGTACTTCTTTGGAAGCGGCTTGCGTTTTGAGCTTGAGCTTCTGCTGGTCCGTGTTCAGCGAGTCGAGCTCGACTTTGATGTTAGGGTTTTTCGCTTGATAATCGGCGACGATCTTTTTCATGACGCCATTTTTAGGATCGGTCGGATCTGGATAAATATTTTGGAAAGTGATTGTTATGTTGTCGGCTTTCTTCGTTTCATTACCTCCGGCAGCCGGAGTTGGCGATGGAGTGCTTTCTGTTCCTTTGTTGCCGCCCGCGCCACAAGCCGTCAAGCTTACAGCCAGCGTTCCTGCGATTACTGCCTGGAGTGCTGTTTTCTTTTTCATTGTTTGTATCCCCCTTATGTGTTGGATTGGATGTTTTTATTATCACCAATTCTCAACCCCCTTACAATGTGGGAACTATAGAAAAGAGGTGGGATTTCTAAAGGTCGGTACAATATGGAAGTAAAGTTTCAGATTGGCAAGTACCACAATTTTCGACGGATAACGTGCAAAATCCCCGGTGCTTAGGACCGGGGATTAGATGTTGCGAAGGCTTTTCTCACTTCAGCTTGATTGGATGTCGAAATGGGTTAAAAACGTATGGATGTCGCCTGATTGCAGCAAAGGAATGGCGCTTTCGATCCGGTCGGTCGGCCAGTCCCACCACCGGATATGCAGCAGCCGGACGATAATGTCGTCGCTGAATCTGTACTTCACCAGCTTAGCCGGGTTGCCCGCTACGATCGCGTAGGGAGGCACGTCGCGGGAGACGACCGCGCCTGCACCGATGACCGCCCCATCGCCAACTTGGACACCGGACAAAATCGTAGCGCCGGATGCGATCCAAACATCATTGCCGATCGTGACGTTACCTTTGGTCCGGGGATGTCCCTGAATGAACGCGAACTCAGGAATCAAGACATTGAACGGATAGGTGGTTACCCAGTCCGTGCGATGCTCACCTCCGAGAAAAATCGTAACTTTGTCGGCGATCGAGCAAAATTTACCGATGGTCAAATGGCTGTACTCCCCCCATGATCTCACCTCCGGCGTCCCGTAAGTGAACTCTCCGATGCTCGTCTTGCCTCCGTCTGCCCTTGGCGGGAGTTGCCCCCGCAGGTTGTCGATACCCAATGCAGCCACACCCTTCATCACCGGATTCAAATAGTGTAGTATATTCCGGGACCGATAGGTTGCATGAGCCAAACGTACATTTAGAAGCGGCATTTTACAGAGGATCGGAATGACAAGCTCTGCAGACAGCGACTATAATTGCAGATAATGAAGAGGGTTGCGGCGAAAGGAGCTGAAGAAGACGAATGAAGTGTTCATACACTGACCACGAGGCTTTTCTGGATATCGTCCCACCCCAGCCATTCAATTATAAGGAGTGCTTGATATTCCTCAGCCGCTCCACTCAGGAGGTGACGCATCAGGTTCAAGGCGACGAGGTGTGCAAGCTGCTGAGGACGCAGCATGAGCCGAAGCCGGTTCTGCTGCGCATCAGCTGGGAGGCGTCCGCATCCATCATCCGTGTGAGCTTCCCCGCGGGAATTCCATCCAAGTCGGCACGAGAGGAAGCCGCGAGGCATGTATGGGATTGGCTGGACCTGAATACGCCGTTGGACGGCTTCCAGGAACTGCTGCGGCATGATCCGGTGCTGGCCCGGCTTCCCGCATCATATGCCGGCCTGCGCATGATCGGCTTTCCTGATCTGTTCGAGGCGCTGAGCTGGGCAGTCATCGGACAGCAGATCAACCTGACCTTCGCTTATACGTTGAAGCGGCGGTTCGTGGAGCGCTTCGGGGAGCAGCTGATCCATGGAGGGCAAGTGTACTGGCTGCACCCGGATTGCCGCGTGATCGCGGAGCTGGAGCCCGCTGAGCTGACGGCGTTTCAATTTACCGGCCGCAAGGCGGAATACGTCATCGGCGTAGCCCAGGCAATGGCGCGAGGAGAACTGAGCCGGGAGCGGCTTCTTCAGGAGAATCGCGATCAGGCTCGGGAGACGCTGCTTGCCCTGCGGGGCGTCGGGGCCTGGACAGCCGATTATGTCCGCATGAAATGCCTGCATCACACCGAAGCATTTCCGATTGCCGATGTGGGGCTTCACAATGCTCTGAAGGTTCTTCTTGGCCTGCCGCGCAAGCCTTCTATGGAAGAAATACGGGAGATGGCCGTTCCATGGCAGGGCTGGGAAGCGTATGCGACCTTTTATCTATGGAGGACGCTATACGTTTGAATCGTTTCTCTCATTTTCTGGGTAATAGAAGAGAAATGGAGAGGAGCGATGGAGATGGATACGATCAAGGCAGGTATTGCCGGAACCGGGTTCTCGGCGATGGCACATCTGGAGGCGCTGCGGCGGATCCCTGGCGTTGAGGTGTGTGGGATTGCTGCAAGCTCGCGAGAGAAGGGTGAGGAGGTTGCTGGGAATATGAATATTCCCCGGGCGTACGCCTCCTGGCGAGACATGGTGCAGGACCCTGAGATTCAGGTCATTCACAATTGTACACCCAATGCGCTGCACTACGGGATCAACCGTGCCGTACTGCTGGAGGGCAAGCATCTGATGTCGGAGAAGCCGCTGGGCGTGAACAGCCGGGAGTCGGCGGAGCTGGTAAGGCTGGCTGATCAGTCCGGGGCGGTAACCGGTGTTTGCTTCAATTACAGGCATTATCCGATGGTGTCGCAGATGAAAGAGCTGCTGCAAACGGGCCAGCCGGGGAAGGTGCATCATGTCACCGGCACCTATCTGCAGGATTGGCTGCTGTTCGACACGGACTACAGCTGGCGGCTCGATCCGGAGCAGAATGGACCGTCTAGGGCCATAGCAGACATCGGCTCGCACTGGTGCGATACCGTGCAGCATGTGCTCAACAAGCGGATTATCGAGGTGATGGCCGATCTGAAGACGGTCTATCCGACCCGCTTCCGTCCCAAGGAAAGCGTAGAAACTTTCGCAGGCGGCAGCGAATCTGGCGAGAGAGAGGCGTTTGCCGTGGATACGGAGGACTACGGCAGCGTACTCCTCCGCATGGAGGATGGCGTGAAGGGAGTGTTTACCGTATCCCAGGTGGTGGCCGGGCGCAAGAACCGTCTTAGCTTTGAGATAGCTGCACAGTATTCCTCGCTGGCCTGGGATCAGGAGAATCCCAATGCCCTGTGGGTCGGCAAGCGGGAGACAGCCAGCGAGGACTGGTCGCGTGATCCGGGTCTGCTGCTGCCGAGATCGGCTGCCATGACGCACTATCCGGGCGGACATGATGAAGGCTGGCCGGATGGACTGAAGAACCTGTTCCTAGACTTCTATGCGCGCATAGAGGAGCCCCGACGGAAAAGCCAGTTCGCGACGTTGAAGGACGGGCATCGAATTATGAGGCTGATTGAAGCGATCATGGAGAGCCACAAGGAGCAGAGGTGGGTTCGTGTAGAGGAAGAATAACGAAAAGATACATCGGTTGGATGAGGCCTGGCGGAGGACATTTCGTCAGGTCTTTTTGTTTTGATTTTAACATAAAAATAATCGTTGACGAATTATTAGAATGATGATATTTTATCATTAAAATAATTTAAAAGTAAATTAATTTACTGTAAAACGAAATGGAGGTGACAGTCATTGTCCGAGATCGACAAACGGCTGATGGACCTGGATGAGCTGCTTGTGATCGTCGTCCGGCACGCCCGCAAATGGGCCGCCTCCTCCGGTCTGTCCCGGCAGCAGATGGTGCTGCTGCATACGTTATTCGTTAATAACGGTGCTACAGTCGGGGAGCTGGCCGAGGAGTTGGAGCTCTCTGCGAGTGCGACGACGCTTTCCGTGAACCGGCTTGAGCAGATGGGTCTGGTCGTGCGTCAGCGCGACGGGACCGACCGCCGCGTTGTCCGGCTGCAGCTGTCGGAGAGCGCCAAGGGGCTAACGGCGGAGATGTGGAGCTGCAAGCGAGAGATACTGAAGCAACTGATGGGCGGCTTGGACAGTCAGGAACAGGAGCAATTCGTGCGCTTGCTGCGCAAAATGACATCCTCTCTGGGAGGAAACGGTGAGTAGGAAAGAAAGGGGTTTAGTAGATTCATGAACAAGAAGCGGATCATCCTCGCAATCGTGATCGTCCTTGTGCTGGTGGGCGGTTATTTTGGCGTCAATGCGTATGTGGAAAGCGGCAAATATGTAACAACGGAGGACGCTAAGGTACAGGGCGATCTCAGGGCTATCGGCTCGTTGTCGGCCGGCAAGCTCGTGGAGTGGAAGTACAAGGAGGGAGATTCCTTCGCCAAGGGAGATGTGCTTGGCATCGTCGAAACCGTGCCAGCACGTGGCAACACGCCTGCCTCTACGGTAGAGATTACAGCGGCTGAAGGCGGAACGGTCATCCAATCGGCTGCGGTTCAGAATCAGACCGTTGCTCCGGGAGCGGCACTTGCGATGAGCGCGGATCTGGACGCTCTGTACATTACAGCCAATCTGCAGGAGACAGAAGTCAATTCGGTGAAGGTGGGCAATAAGGTCACCATTCAGATTGACGCCTTCAAGGGTGAGACGTTTACCGGACATATCGATAAAATCGGATTGGGCACGAATTCGTCTTTCTCTCTGCTCGGTTCGTCCAACACTTCGGGCAACTTTACTAAGGTCATCCAGCGTATTCCTGTCAAAATCGCCCTCGACGGCACGAGAGGCAAGCGGCTAATCCCGGGACTGAATGCGACCGTACGAATTGAAAAGTAACAGGTATGCGCGCATGCCGCGGGAGGGGGAGTTCACAAGATGAGCGCGCAAGAGACAAGCCCGGCTGCTGCGACGGCTGCGCCCAAGTTGCCGCTGCTCGCGATGCTTGCCATGATCCTGGGTGTCTTCATGGCTATCCTGGATACAAGCATCGTCAATGTGGCCATTCCGAAGATGATGTCCGTGTTCGGCGTCAATCAGTCGCAGATCGAATGGGTCGTGACGGCTTATGCGCTGGTCAGCGGAGCCTTGGTTCCGGCCACAGGATTCCTGGGGGACCGGTTTGGCTACAAGCGGATGTATATCATTTCATTAATTATTTTTACGATCGGATCGGCTCTATGCGGCATCGCCTGGAGCAATGATTCGATGATCGTCTTCCGGATTATCCAGGCTGCTGGGGGCGGCGCGATGATGCCGATCAGTATGGCGATGATTTTCCGCATGATTCCGAATGAGAAGCGCGGTCTTGCGATGGGATTGTTCGGGATTGCGATCATGTTTGCACCCGCTACGGGACCGACCTTGTCCGGCTATATTGTCGAGTACTTGGACTGGCGGCTGATTTTTACCATTAACGTACCGATCGGAATCGCGGATCTGTTCTTATCTATTTTCTTCCTTAAGGAATACAAGTCCGAGATCAAACGCTCCTTCGATGTATGGGGGTTCGTGGCGTCTACGACTGGGCTCGCTTCCCTGCTGTATGGGGTAGGGCTGGTCGGGGAGAAGGGCTGGACCAATCACGAGGTTTTGGCATTTTTGATTGTGGCGCTGATTTCGCTGACGGCTTTCGTACTTATAGAGCTCAATATCAAGGAACCGTTGCTTGATCTGTCGTTATTGAAAAACGGAACATTTACACTGACGCTGCTCATCTCCAGCCTAGTGACGGTCATTATGATGGGGGTGCTGTTCCTGCTGCCGGTTTTCCTGCAAAGCATCTCCGGGCTGTCCGCCGTACAGACCGGGCTGATCCTGCTGCCGCAGGCGCTGCTGTCCGGATTCATGATGCCTATTGCGGGGGCGCTGTACGATAAGCTGGGAGCTAAGAAGCTTGCCATCGCCGGGCTTCTGATTACGGCGTACGCACTGTATTTGACGGCGCAGCTTACGATCGAGACTTCGTTCGCTACGATCATCTTCTGGATGTGTCTGCGTGCTGCCGGTATGGGGCTGATGATGATGCCGATGCAGACAGCTGGTATGGGCACGGTGCCTCCGGATAAGATCGGACAGGGGACGGCACTCTCCAATACGGTCCGCCAAGTTAGCGGCGCGTTCGGCATCGCCTGGCTGTCGCTGCAGTTCTCGGGACGCCGCGACTTCCACAGTGCAAACTATGCGGAGCAGCTCAATTCGCTCTCCGTGACGGTTACGGATCAGATTGCCAAGATTCAGAACGCCTTCATAAGCGCGGGTCAGTCGGCTGCTCAAGCCAAATCCAGTGCGCTCAGCTACATCTACGGGCAGGTACAGATGCAGGCGACGGTGACGGCGCTTGATGACGTGTTTATTGTGACGGCCGTGCTGTCCTTGGTAGCACTCGTCATGAGCCTGTTTTTCAAGGAGAAGCGCAATAAGGATGCCGGCGCCAGCAGCATGCACATGATGGGAGAATAGCCCGTGTAAGTCGGGTGAGAGATTAGGCCATTGGAACAAGGATGCAAAGGAGCGTATAAGCACATGACATATGCAATGAAGCGACAATCGAAAAGGAACTCCGCCTGGACGCGCGTAACGCTGGTCGGTATGGTGGTCCTGCTGTCTGCGGCAGCCGCCGGCTGCTCAGCGCCTAGTTCGGCGCAGAGCGGCGCCAAAACGGTACGGGTGGCCAAGGTTTCCTCCGGACTCGTCACAGGAGCCAAGGAGCTGGATGCGGACATCGTCTCTTCCACTCAGGTAAACATCGTGAGCAAGCTGGGCGGTGATGTGATCGAGGTCTTGAAGAAGAAGGGGGATAGTGTCAATCAAGGCGATGTGCTCTTCCGTCTCGATTCCTCGACTGCAGCGCGCAACCGGGATAAGACGAAGCTGACCAAGGACAATCTGAAGGCCCAAATCGACAAGACGTCCAACGATATTGTGACGAACAAAGCGGTGCTTCGCAATTCGATTGAGAAGCTCACGCTGCAGATTGCCGATCTGGAGAAGGCCTACAATAACGCACGCAATGACTTCGATGCCGGAACGGTGCAGAAGACTCAGGTTGAGAAGGCCGAGTCCGCGCTCAAGGCGGCGCGGCTGGATCTGGATACGGCTCAGAAGCAACTGGCTAATCTCGAATCGACCGATGCTCTTGCACCGCTGCGTATTCAGATGGACAGCTCCGATCTGGCGCTGCTCGATATTGAGTCGACGCTGAACGATTTTGAAGTGAAATCTCCGATCAGCGGAGTACTCACGGACTTCTCGCCGGAAGCGGGTATGACCGTGCCTCAGGGCTATACGGCCGGCGTCGTGCAGCAGCTTGACCCGATCAAGGTGCATGCCGATGTGACGGAGGCTATGCTCAAGCAGTTGTCCGGCAAGCAGGAGATTCCATTCACCGTCCAAGGCTCGAATGACAAGCTCAGCGGCAAGATCGTGTATGTAGCAGATGTGATGAGCCTGCCGAGCAAGACGTACGTGGTGGAGCTATCCGCACCGAATCCGCAGCGGAAGCTGAAGCCGGGCATGCGGGTCAAGCTGCAGCTTGGCGACGGTGGGGGCAGCCAATCCGTGTTGTCCGTGCCTAATGCGGCCTTGGTCCAAGAGGGAGATGCCTCCTACGCATTCGCAGTTGTAGATGACCATGTCGAGAAGCGGAAGCTCACCCTGGGCGCCAGCACCGAGAATGGCCGCGAAGTGACAGGAGGCCTGAAGGACGGCGAGCTCGTCGTCATCTCCGGTCAGAAGGACCTGCAGGACAAGGATCAAGCGGTCGTCAGCCAATAGAAGCCTATAGCTATGCTTAGAGGAGGACTTACAATCATGCAGATATGGAAGAAAACGCTGGCCAGCGCGGTGATCGTCGCCCTGGCGGCCAGTACCCCGTCCGTGCTGACCGTTATCCCTGCCGCTCATGCGGCAGTGCTGGATGCACAGGTGCCGAACGTATTGTCGGGCGCTTTGCAGGTTAAGGTCAAGAGTATATCCACGGAGAAAATCACAGGCGGCACCCGCTTGGCTGCCGTCGTGACGATGTATAACGTCTGGGAGAGTACGGCCCGTGTGCCGGATTACGAGCTTCGCGCAAGAACGGCCTCTGGCACGGAATATGTGCTCCGTCCGAGCGCGGATCAGCCGGTCTCGATTGCTCCGATGTCATCGGTTGAACTCCGGTATATGATTGTCGTCGACAGGCAGGATGCTCCTGCGCCGACCGACCTGGTCTGGGTCGATGTAAACAAGGATGTGTACCCTAAGCAGGAAACTAAGCTGCTGGAGCTGCCCGTCGCTTCCCTCGTCTGGAGCGGAGCGGCGAGCTCGGCGGGGCAGCTTTCCCAGATCGAGTGGGGCAAGTCCTTCACGATCCCGGGTCTGGATTCGTCCCTGTCCTACCAGCCGGTTAGCCTGACCAAGCAGTTCAAGGACGGAGCTGCAGCCCAGGTGCTGCAGCTGCTGGTTACGAACGGGGGCGCTTCGGCCGAAGCGATCCCAGCGGTCGAGTTTGACGGGCAAGCGGCCGGACAGCTCTATGCGGGCGAGCTGCTGGATGCCAATGCCGGAGCGCTGGAGCCACAGGAACGCCGGTATGTGTACTTCGCCATCCCTTATGATCTGACACAGCCTCTGGATAATCTGACCGTGATGACGAAGGAATCCTACCGGGTGCCGGGAAAAACGGATGCTTCCGCCACTGTGAATTATACGGTGGGCAAGCTCAGACTGGCTGTGCCGTCTCAAGACGGATCAGCGGCTTCCGTTCCGCTGACGGAAGGTCTGCACAGGGCGCTCAAGCTGGATCCGCTCGCCAAGTCGGCTTATTCGGAGCTCGGGGCATCGGTCGAGGATTTCCGTCTGTACGAGAATAAGGGTCAGGGCTATCAGTCCGGCGTTGTGAAGCTGAAGCTGAGCAACGGGACTGACAAACCTCTTCCCGTGCCCGCCTGGGCATTCGATCTGATCGGACCTGACGGCAATTCTTACACAGGCAGCCGGGTGTCCGGCAACTTGACCGAAGTGCTTCCAGGCACTGCCAATGTGGTCGACTATGCCTTCGTTGTGCCGCTCGCGGCCAAGCCGGGTAATCATTTCACGCTCCAGCTGAACGATGCTAAGACAGCTGCGCCGTACAAGGCGCCTATCGCGCAGGTTTCCCTGGAAGCGGGCTATCCGTATCAGCTCGGCAAGAGCACCGAGTTTTATCCTTATAAGTTGGATATCAAGAGCCATTTCATCTCGCTCTCGACCTCAGGTTCGCCTACAGGCGGCTTTATGTACCAATTCAAACTGAAATGGGATGTCGAACTCTCCTCCACGGAAGCCGTCATCGCTGACGATAGTGCGTCCAAGCTGCAGTTGGAGCTTCTCGGGTCCGATGACAGGAAGCTGGGCACGCAGACGCTGAATCTGGTTGGCGATAACAAGATGCTGAACGGAGAACAGAGCATTTACTTCCGCGACCCTATCGATCAGCTTGAGAATAGGTTGAAGATCAATGTATATGAAGTTTTCGAGACACCGCATGGTCAGGCAAGAATGCTGATCGCACACTTGGAATAGAAGAGCAAGGGAACGCCGCTGACTGCCGATACGAGGCTGTCGGCGGTTTTTTTAGCATGAAACGGCTGAGGCAGTCCTTCCGTTCCCCGACCTGTAGCTCTACCCGGCCAATCTGGGCGGTAAAAAGACTTTTCCCCGGTATTATTGTCCTCTGCTCCGGTTTTCCTGACTTTGAATTTCCGGTAAGCTTACAGATGTAAGCACTTTCTTAAGCAAGACAGTGCGGCTAGAGAGAGGATGGAGGAGAACGTTATGGATAGGGTGACCTCCAAGATCACCGAAGTCAGAGAGCAGCCGCTGATGAAGCAGGCAAGGAGGATGTGGAAATACAAGCTGCTGTATATCCTGCTGCTGCCTGCCGTGGCATGGGTATTGATCTTCGATTACTTGCCCCTGTACGGGATCAGCATTGCATTTATGGATTACAACGCGATTCAAGGCTTCTCAGGCAGCGAATGGGTGGGGCTCAAATATTTCCGGATGCTGTTCGAATCGGAGATGTTTGTGAATGCCTTCAAGAATACGCTGTTGATCAGCCTGTACAAGATGATCAGCGGATTTATTTGCCCCATTCTGTTAGCGCTTGCACTCAATGAGATCGGCTCCGCCTGGTTCAAGAAAACGTTGCAGACGGCGGTCTACCTGCCGCGGTTTGTCTCCTGGGTCGTCTACGGGGGGATCATTACGCTGCTGCTTTCACCGGAAACCGGCGTCATTAACAAAATCATTGAATTCTTCGGCGGCAGTCCAGCCTATCTGCTGGTCGAGCCTGCGTACTTCCGGGTGATTCTGGTGGTGACCGACGCGATGAAGGAGATGGGCTGGGCCGCAATCATCTATATTGCTGCTATAGCGGGACTGAACCCGGAGGTATACGAGGCTGCCATCATGGACGGAGCGACCCGGCTTCAGCGGATCCTGCATGTAACGCTGCCGGGCATTACCGGCACGATCATCGTGATCTTCATTCTAAGAGTCGGATATATTATGAGCGCTGGGCTGGATCAGGTGATCAATCTGTATAATCCGATGGTGTTCGAGGTCGGGGATATCCTGGACACCTACATCTACCGAGTAGGCATCGAGCAGTTCAGTCTCAGCCTGGCCGCGGCCGCGGATGTGATCAAGGGCGCGATCGGACTGGTGATGATGCTGATTGCCAACCAGCTTGCCAAGCGGATCAATGATTCCGGCATATTCTGAGGAAAGGGAAGAGAACCGATGAAGCTCACAGCAGGGGAGAAAACCTTTGTTACGACCAATTACTTCGTATTGACGCTGCTGACGATCATAATCGTCATACCTTTCTGGTACGTCATTTCCGTATCGGTGACGCCATATCATATCTTCAGCGAAAAGAACGGCTTGATTTTATTTCCCACATCGTTCAGCTTTGAATACTACGCTTATCTGCTGAAGGAAGGCTCGCTCATCTATTCCGCCTATGCCAATACGCTCCGCAATACAGCCGGAGGGGTGGTGCTGGCGCTGTTCCTGACCGTGACGGCGGCCTACGCGCTGGCGGAGAAGAAATTGCCGGGCAGGCGGGTCCTGATGCTATATTTCGTCTTCACGATGCTGTTCAAGGGCGGGATGATCCCGACCTATATCACGATCAAGCAGCTCGGGTTGTTGAATACAAGCTATGTGCTGATTTTGGTTATGGCCTATAGCGCTTTCAATATGATTATTATGAAGTCTTTTTTCGAGGGGATCCCGGAAAGCCTGCGCGAATCCGCTGCGATCGACGGGGCATCCGAGTTCCGGATTCTGTGGCAGATCGTATTGCCCCTATCGAGGCCGGTTATCGCGACGATCGGACTCCTCTATCTGGTGGTGTACTGGAATGATTTCTTCAATGCGATGATCTACGTGACCGATTGGCATAAAGCGCCAGTACAGCTCGTTCTCCGCACGATGATTGCCAGCTCCAGCCTGCCGCCGGAGCTGCTGGAGGCCGCTGGCTCGACGCCGCCACCCACGGTAGGCATCCAGATGGCCGCGATCGTCATCGTCGCACTGCCGATGCTCCTGATCTATCCGTTCGTGCAGAAGTATTTTCAGCAAGGGATGCTGATCGGGTCGGTCAAGGGTTAGAGAAATTCCCCAGATACAGCTTCAACGATGTACCTATATCATATAAGTGAAATTCAAGGAGGTCTGTCTTCATGTCCAAGTCCGTTAAAGTTTGGCCGTACAGTGTGCTTGCGGTTGTACTCGCAGGTTCTGTCACGGTGGCTGGTTGCAGCAAAACCGCGGAGCCGGGAGCTTCCACGCCGCCGCCTGCCTCATCGGGCAAGGAGGGAGCGCCCGCTCCTAAGCCGGATGAGCCTTATGAGCTCAAATGGCTTAAAGCCCAGGATATTTCCAAGCCGTACGATCCCTCCAAGGATGCCGTCAAGCAAGCCGTGGAGAAAAAGCTGAATATCAAGATCACCCCCGAGATGGTGGACGTTCAGCAATATAAGACCAAGCTGAATCTCAAAATGTCCAGCGGGGAAATTCCCGACGTGGTTCGTATCGATTTCGCCGATGACTTCCAGAAGTACGCCCTGCAAGGGGCCTTCGTGGATCTGACGAATCTGATCAATGAGAAGGATACGCCGAATATCCTGAAAGAGGTGCCCAAGGAGGTCTTCGAGCAGGCCAAGGTAAACGGTAAAATCTACGGCATCCCTTACCAGGGAGGGCCGGGGGCAGGCTATCGCTGGAATCTGGTGCTCCGCAAGGATTACGTCGAGAGTGCCGGCGCTCAGACGCCCAAGACGCTGGATGAATACTACAATCTGCTGAAGAAAATCAAAGCGGAAAAGCCGGATGTCATCCCGCTCGGGGGCTACACGGCCCAGATCGGCCAGCAGAAGTATGCGAACAATTCCTTCGATCACATCTTCGGTGCGTTTGGCGTGACGCCGGGCTACTTCACGGAGAAAGACGGCAAGTTCAGCAATTACGACATCGATCCGCGGATGAAGGAAGCGCTTCAATACCTGCAAAAGATGTATGCCGAAGGGCTGATCGACAAGGAATTCGCGACGATTAAAGAAGAGCAGCTGCGGGCGAAGCTGTATAACGGCAAGCTGTTCAGCTGGATGGGTTGGTGGTCTACGCCCAACGACTATGATTCACAGGTTGAGTCCAATGAGCTGAAGAAAAGCGGCAAGCTGGCCTCGGACGGCAAGCTTCCGGATCAATCGGGGCAGCCGTTCAAGTATTTGACGCTGACAGATTCTATCGTCGGAGCGGACGGCAAGGCGGTAGCTCCTGCGGGAGCTCCATTCGGCCAGATGCATGCGATCAGCGCCAAGACAAAGGATCCTAAGAAGGTGCTGGCGATTATCGAGAGCTCGCTGTCGGCAGAGAATCAGATGCTGACGGTCTGGGGGCTGGAAGGCGAGGATTATAAGGTAGACGGCGGCAAGATGAAGATCGTCACCGACCTGATCGATCCGAAAACGATGCAGGACAAAAACGGTAATTTCCGCGGCATCCAAAGCTATCTGTTCGCACCCGGACTGAAGGGCTGGCCGCGTTATCTGGAATCGCTGCCGCTGCGTGCCTCCCAGGCGCTGGATGTAGCCATCAATAACAAATACCAGATTACAGATGCGTCCAACTATCTGGACTCGCCGACGAAAATCGCTAAGCTCGTGGAGCTGAATACGATGCGCGACTCAACCTTTACGCAAATCATCATGGGCGCGGATATTAAGAAATTCGACGAATTCGCAGAGAAGTGGAAGTCACAGGGCGGTACCAAGATATTGAGCGAGCTGGAGGAGTCCTTCAAGAAGAAGTCCGGCAAATAAACCTGTTGGGAGGCAGCTTCTTACCAAGCGGCTGCCCTAACGCAACCGACTGGCTTGACGGCGGATGTATGCGCCGTCGAGCCTTCGTCATGTATTCGCTTTCCATCCCGTATGCTACTATGAGAAGAAAGGCTTCCATGGCTGCCGAGAGAGGAGAACTTAACATGAAGATGACGATCTCACAGCGGGTACGGAGCAGCCGCTCCAAATTACTGGCAAGGCTTAGCCTGCCGATCTTTGCCCTGATCGTCACTGTCATTGCGATCTTCGCCTCGGCGGCCAGCTATATTCTGATTCGGGTGCAGAACGATCATACGCTCAAGATGTCCGAACAATCGATGAAATTCGTGTACCGCAATGTGGGCTATCAGTTCGATACGATGAATAGTGTAGCCGCCTTCATCCTGAGTAACCAGTCCATCGAGAACTTGCTGGAAAATACGCATGAAGAAGCCTACGAAGCGATTGACGATTTCTATACGCTGCAGACGAACCTGCAAAATCTGTCGCTGGTCTCTCTGCTGAGCGATCCCGGGTCAGACAAGGTCGGCCAGAGATCCTATGTAGTCGCTGTAGCCTTGGAGCCGGAAAGCGGGTTGTACGCGATGGCGCCGGATCATTTCTTCCCGACGACCGGGATTATGAAAAATAAGGATCTGCAGTCTCAGCCTTGGTTTCAACAGCTGAACCGTGGGGACCATCAGGTCGAGTGGTGGGGACAGCAGACGGATACGATGAGCGGAGCCATGATCTATTCCGCCAGAAGGAAGACCAGCATCAAGGACGGCCGGAGTATCGGCACCGTACTCGTCGGCGCGGATACCGGCAGTATCCGGGGGGTGTTCGACAATGCCCCGCTCGATATGGGATATTACCTGCTGTTGGATCAAGAGAACCGGGTCATCTTCAGCGAGAAGTATGCCTTCCTGGAAGAGGTGGGCGAGCTGCCCTATGTGCGCGCGCTCTCCGGCTCTAAGGGGGCGGTCGTTACTAGAATCGACGGGGAGAACCACCGGGTGATGTTCGACACGCTGGGCAATGGCTGGAAGCTGCTGGCCATCGTGCCAGAGAGCCACTTCAGCCGGTATACGTTCGCGATCTCCGCTATCGGAGCGGCTACCGCAGCGGCGGCGCTGCTGGTTGCCGGCCTCTGGCTGCGCCGGATTGTTATACGGGTCACCGTCCCGATCACCCGGCTGGTGAATGCGATCCAGCGGCCTGAGGTTGTCGAGTTCAGGGAGCCGCTGCCCGACCAGCGGACCGGCATCTACGAGGTGGATGCGTTGAATCAGCAGTTTGCCTCCATGCTGGTCACGCTGCACGGGTTGATCGAGAAGTCGTTTACAGAGGAGCTGGAGCGCCAGCGGCTGCAGCTCGAACTGCTTCATGCCCAGATCAACCCGCACTTTCTGTACAACACGCTGGATTTGATCAACTGCCGGGCGATGATGACCGGGGATGGGGAAACGAGCCGGATTGTCCGCTCGCTGGCCCATGTGTTCCGGTTCGGGCTGAACCGGGGGGAGGCCTGGATTGTGCTTGGAGAGGAGCTTAAGCAGGTCGAGGCCTATCTGCACATCCAGCAGATGATGCTGGAGGAGCTGGTGGTGGAGATCCGGGTGCCGGAAGAACTGCTGCCCGCCTGGGTCGTGCATCTCACGCTGCAGCCGCTCGCTGAGAATGCGGTCATCCATGGTTTCGCCGACCGTACGTCCGGCTGCCGGATCATCATCTCTGCGCGTCTGGAGCAGGATGCGCTGGTATTGCGCCTGGAGGATAACGGCCGCGGCAGCGATGCTGCGGAGCTGAACCGCAGGCTGAGGCAGCCGGCAGATCAGGCTCCTGCCGGTCATCCGTCCGGCGGAGGCAGCGGCTACGGGACGATGAATGTGCACCGGCGCATCCAGCTTCAGTGCGGGGAGGCATTCGGCTTGCGCTATGTCGAGGCGGATGAGGGCACCTGCGTCGAGGTGGTACTGCCTGGACCATCTGCGACTATCTACTCCAGAGAAGGGAATGACACCGATGTTTAAGCTGCTGATCGCGGAGGATGTCCGCACCGTACGGGAAGCGCTCGTTCGCATGATTCCTTGGGAGAAGCTGGGCATCGAGCTGCTGGGCGCCGCCGAGAATGGAGCGGATGCGCTGGCCTGGCTGGACCGCGAGGAGCCTGACCTGCTCCTGACGGATATCGGGATGCCGCGGATGAACGGACTGGAGCTGATCGCCGAAGCTAGGCTGCGTAAGCCGGACATTCGCTGCATCATCCTATCCGGGCTCAATGAATTCGAGCACGCCAGACAGGCGGTAAAGCTGCAGGTGCTCGATTATGTGCTCAAGCCGATCGACCCGGTTGAGATCGAGCGCGTGCTTGCCCATGTGGTAGAGGCGCTGCGCCGGGAGCGGGAGGAGCGCCAGGGCGTCGCCTTCGCTGTGCAGGCGGCCAAGGAAAAGCTCCCCAACGTGCTGGAGTCGCTGCCTCCTGGCGAATGGTCAGGCAGCTTGAAGAAGAAGAAGCTCGTCGAGCAGGCGATCCAGGTGGTCAAGGAGGAGTTTACCCGCCGCGACCTGGTCCTGTCCGATGTGGCAGCTTCCGTCGGGGTCAGCTACAAGTACTTGAACCTGTTGTTCAAGGAAGTGACAGGCATGACGATCAATCACGCCGTGATCAAGCTCCGGATGGAGGAGGCAGCCCGGCTCCTGAAGGACCCCTCGATCAAAATTTATGAAATCTGCGACCGGCTCGGCTACACGGATCAGGACCATTTCCGGGAGAGCTTCAAAAAGCAGTTCAATCTGACGCCGACCGAATACCGGAATAAGTTTTTGTAAACTTATAGCTTTATTTTGCAACAAACCGGGCAGCCCTTACGTATCTAATTATGTAAAAAATTGGAACGTATTCCTTATACGGATAGGGTGATGGGATGTTTAAGGCGTGGGTACTGCTTAGCGCGATAATAGCTGGAGTTCTTTACGGTAAGCCACCGGTTGTTACGGAGGTCCATCCTCCGCCTTTCGTTGAAAAGGTGGAGAGCAGCGGGCAGGAGCTGCTGCAGAAACAACAACTTCTGATCGTGCTGCGAGAGCAAGCCAAGCAGGGCAGGCTGGAAGGCGTAGAGACCCCATTAGGATCTTCCTTCCAGGAAGTTATAGCCGCTCATGAAAGTCCCGAAGAAATAGCCAATGACGAGTGCTGGACGTATTCTTATGGCCACTCTCAGACAAAAGCCACCTTTTATTATGCGCATGACTCCTGCAGCGAAGAACTGAACCACTTGAGGCCAGACACCATCTTGAACAAGATCTCGGTAACTCCCGATTTCTTTCGT
Organism: Paenibacillus filicis; assembly: GCF_038070315.1. NCBI lineage: Bacteria > Bacillati > Bacillota > Bacilli > Caryophanales > Paenibacillaceae > Paenibacillus > Paenibacillus filicis. The sequence continues at coordinate 145,937 of NZ_JBBPCC010000014.1, forward strand.
ATTCGGATTAGTGAAGAGGATGTAAAGGAAACTCTAGGCAAGCCTGCGAGGGAATATTCGAATGAAGCATATGGCGGCTACTATATGAACTACGAGTTGCAGGGCTTCATGCTGACCTTCATAGCGTCTGACGAACCGCCAAGAAAGATAAACAGAATTCAAGTGATCCGAACCGAGTAACCGGCTGTACGTCCGTCAGGTGGACTCCCAATACCGTCAGTGGCACAGACTTATCCCAAGTCTGCCGCGGGCGGTTTTTCACTGTTCTCTATTAAGGAATTTTGCAGAATTATGGTATAGTCTTCTTAGTAAACAGAACTCGTACGCGAGGAGGGCGGCTGATGGGAGTCACGGTCAAGGATGCGATGCGGATCGGCGGCTTGGCGCATTGCAGGGTGGTGGCCGGAGAGAAGGGGCTGCACCGGACGATTGATTATACGACGGTGATGGAAGTGCCGGATGTGATCCGGTGGCTGAAGGGCCATGACCTGCTGCTGACGAGCCTGTATCCGATCAAGGATGATCCGGTGGCGATCGGGTGTCTGGTTCAGCAGTTGCATGATGTAGGCAGCTCTGCGCTGGCGGTGAAGACCAGACGCTATGTGGAGCAGATTCCCCAGATTATTCTGGATGAGGGCAACCGCCTGAATTTCCCAATTATCGAGATCAAGGATGAGGTTTCTTACCTGGATATTATGACACCGCTCATGGAGCTCAGTCTCAATAAATCGGATGTCGACAAGGAACAGATGGAGAAGTTCTTCCAGTGGATTACGGAGCTTGCCATGGGCGGCAAGGGAATTCCGGCACTGGTCGAGGCTGTCCAGCAGATGGCGGAGAATATGATCACCCTGGGCTCGGAAATTCCGTCCCTGGAGTCGATCTCGTGGAACCGCAAGGTGTCCCCGCTGACCTGGGCGCAGAAGAATGAACTCAAGATCGCGAAGCGCTCGATCCGCATGGAGCGGCTGCTCAATCAGCGCAGCACACCCTGTATCGTGACGCCGCTGCTGCTCAACGATGAACTGTACGGCGATGTGACCTGCTGGCAGACGAAGCGAGAGTTTGTCGAACAGGATTTTCTCGTCCTGGACCGGACCGTTCCGCTGATGGCGCTCGAATTCCTGAAGGTGATTACGCGGGCCGACGTGGAGCAGAGCTACCGGGATGATTTTCTATCCGAGGTACTCCTGGGCAATGTGAAGGACCCGGTCGAGGTGATGGATAAGGGCCGGATGTTTAACTGGGATCTGGACAAGGACTACCAGGTGTTTGCCATCTCCTGCACAGACCCGTCCAAGCCGCTCGGCAAGCCGGATCATGAAGCGCTGCGCGCCCAGGAGCGCAAGCGGAAGCTGCTGCTGAAGGTGTATGACATCTTCCGGTTCGATGCGCACCAGGCGATCGTCACGATCCGCAAGGAGCTGATCGTGGTGCTGTATCCCTGGGACCGGATTCCGGGGACGGACAAGACGGACGCCCGTAAGCCGGGAGTGATGGAGCTGGCCGCTTCAGCGCGCCGGCAGCTCTCCCAGGAGTTCTCGGAGCTGCAGTTTTCCGTGGGCATCGGCCGGTTCTATCCAGGCCTGACCGGCCTGCATGAAGGGTACAAGGAGGCCGTCAAGGCGATACAGCTGGGCAAGCCGCTGAGCGGCGAGACGCGATGCGTGCATTATGAAGAGCTGGGCATTTTCCGTATCCTGGGCCAGATGAAGGACTGGCGGGAGATGGAGAAGCTGTATGAGGAGACGATCGGCAAGCTCGTCGAATACGACTGGGGCCACAATGCGAGCCTGGTCGTTACGCTCAAGGAATACTTTGCCAATAACTGCTCGCTCGCCGATACTGCGGAGAAGCTGTTCGTGCATGTCAATACGATGAAGTATCGTCTGCAGAAGATCGAGCAGCTGACCGATTGCAGTGTTCATGATGCGGAGCAGCGTCTGCTGCTGCAGATGGGGCTGAAGATTGACCTGCTTCTGCAATCGGGTCTTTAACGCAATCCTGACAACAAAAAGAGAGATTTGGCTGAACCGACAACTGTCGGTTTCTTTTTTTGTCCTGCCCTACATGTTCCGTTTTGCTCATTCCTGATACGATTTGAGTACATTGAAAAGCGAAGGAGCAGCTGCCAATGAAAACGCTTGTAAAAAACGGAGTCGTGATCAATCCGGCAACAGGCTTCATGGAAATCACGGATGTGCTGATCGAAGCGGGAAAGGTATCCCATATCGGAGATATCGCCGATGTAACAGCCGAACAGGTCATTGACGCGACAGGCCTGCTCGTCGTGCCGGGGCTCGTCGACATCCATGTGCATTTCCGCGATCCTGGCTTTCCGGACAAAGAGACGATTGCAACCGGAGCCCAGTCGGCAGCAGCCGGCGGATTTACTTCTGTCGTCTGTATGCCCAATACGAAGCCCTCTATCGATACGGTGGAGACGCTCGAGTATGTACTGCGCACTGGCAGGGAGCAGGCGGCGGTCCATGTGTATTCGTCGGCCGCGATGACCTACGGGCTGGAGGGCACCGAGCTGACCGATCTGGACAGCCTGAAGCAAGCTGGAGCCGTAACCTTTACCGATGACGGGAGATCGGTGATGGACCCGCAGCTCGTGTATGCAGCCTTTCAGAAGGCGGCGGAGCTAGATGTGCCGATCAGCTCTCACTGCGAGGACCATCATCTGGTCAAGGGAGGCTCCCTGAACCGGGGAGAGGTCAGCCGTCAGCTTGGCGATCCGGGTATTCCACGGCTGGGCGAGGAGCTGATCATCGCCCGCGATATATTGTTCGCGGAGGAGACGGGTGCCAGACTGCATATCCAGCATGTCTCGACGGCCCGCGGGGTTCAACTGATCCGAGAGGGGAAGGCCCGCGGGGTGAAGGTTACCGCCGAGGGGGCGCCGCATCATTTCACCCTCACGGATGAGCAGGCTTTGACGAGCGGCAGCATGGCCAAGGTAAACCCGCCGCTGCGTACCCGTGAAGATGTGGAGGCCGTGATCGCCGGACTCGCTGACGGAACGCTTGATGTGATCGCCACCGACCACGCTCCCCATACGCTGGAGGAGAAGGGTCGCCCGCTGGCACAAGCGCCGTTCGGGATGGTCGGCTTGGAGACGGCGGTCGGTCTTACGCTGACCAGTCTCGTTTACCCGGGCCGTCTGTCGTTGATGGATGCTATCTCCAAACTCACGGTTATTCCTTCCGCTATCATGGGATTACCGTCAGGCAGACTGGAGGTGGGGCTTGCAGCCGATGTGACCATCATCGATCCGCAGAAGGAATGGATTGTCGATTCCGACAAATTCAAGTCGAAATCCCGGAATACACCTTTTGCCGGAATGAAGCTGAAAGGCAAGGCGGTGTGGACGATGGTACATGGCGATGTCGTCTATAACGAGCTCTAACGGCAGTTCCCAGTTATTTTCATGACATATTATCTGACATTATAGGTTGGATAAGTAGACTGAAAATAAAAATTGAAAAAAAGATATGTTCGCTTGGACGAAATAAAAAATATTTTTTTGTCCAAATGGATATATCTAATAACATTATAAAATTATAGAATAGGTTTGATACAACAAATAGAAAATATTAGAGAATTTTTCTTTCAATATCTTAGATGGAATTGATGAAGGCGAAGGGGTGTAATCGATTGTGTCTGCGACAGCGATTCGCATAGAGGATGTCAACAAGATCTACAAGGCAAGCGACGGTCGAGAGGTACAGGCGCTCACGCATATTGATCTGGATGTCAAAAAAAGCGAGTTTATCTCCATCATCGGACCTTCCGGCTGCGGCAAGTCTACGCTGCTGCGGATACTCGCGAATCTGGATACCCCGACTTCGGGTTCCATAACATGGCAAAATTCATCCGATAACATCGGTTTTGTTTTTCAGGATGCCACCCTGCTTCCTTGGAAAACGGTATATCAGAACGCGAAATTCCCGCTTGAAGTCAAGAAGAAGGAAACCAAGGAGAACCTCGAGAACCTCGACAAGCTGTTGGAGCTGGCCGGGCTGAAGGGCTTTGAGAAGGCGTATCCGCGAGAGCTGTCCGGAGGTATGAGGCAGCGTGTGGCCATCGTACGGGCGCTTTCCTATAACCCGGATGTGCTGCTGATGGACGAGCCATTTGGCGCCCTGGACGCACTGACCCGTGACAAGATGGGAATCGAGCTGCTCCGGATCTGGCAAGAAACGAAAAAGACGATCTTGTTCGTCACCCACAGCATTTCGGAAGCGGCTTTTCTGTCTGACCGCGTTATCGTGATGTCCCCGCGGCCGGGCAAGATCGATGAGATTATCGATATCAATCTGCCGCATCCCAGATCCGTGGAAGTAAAGGAAACGATCGAGTTCGTCAACTATGTGAAAAAGCTAAGGGAAGTGTTGGGATAATGCAGCTACTGAGGCAAGCCGGACAATATGTCGCAGCGATCCTGGTTCTCGTTATCATATGGTGGGCTTATGTCGTCTTTTTCGACGTTCCTGCCTTTATCGTTCCGCTCCCGGCTGATGTAGGCAAAGCCTTGATCGAGATGTTTAGCGCACAGGATCTACTGCATCATTTTTCCGTCACGGCAGGTGAAGTTTTAGCCGGATTCGTGCTGGGTATCGTGTTCGGGTACGTAATCGGATACCTGATCGGCAAATACAAGCTGCTTGAAGAAGCGCTGATGCCTTATATCCTGCTCGCGCAAACGGCACCGAAAATCGCGCTTGCGCCGCTGTTCGTTATATGGTTCGGTCTTGGGTTTACGTCCAAACTGATGCTGATCGTATCCATGGTGTTTTTCCCGGTCATGCTGGGTGCCATCTTCGGTCTGAAAAGCGTCACCTACAATCTCAAGTGCCTGATGCAAATTACGGGTCTGAATTGGTGGCAGCGCATCGTCCAGGTCGAATTGCCGCACTCGCTGCCGCAAATCTTCGCTGGATTGAAGGTCGGGATGGTACAGGCCGTCATCGCTGCGATCGTAGCCGAGTGGATCTCCGGGCAAAGCGGGCTAGGCTATCTGCTCGTCTTCAACAGCACGACGTACAATTCTCCTATGCTGTTCGCCAGCATTATTTACACAATTGTCGTCGGCATTATTTTCTATGCCTTAATCAGCTTCTTGGAAAACCGCTTCTTGTTCTGGCATGACTCCAAGCAAGTGAAATAGTCAAGCAAGCGAAAGATCATCAGGGGAAGGGCGAAGCAGCTATGAGCAAACGATTTATTCAAGCGGACTTTCCGCTCTATGAAGGAACGAAGGTTCCGCATCTTCGAATTTCCGAAGGAGATACTGCGTCCTGCGTCCTGCTGCCGGGCGATCCCGGCAGAGTCGATCTGATCGGCCAGCTATTCGACGAATACTCGATCATCAGCTCAAACCGGGAGTTCAAGGTCGGCACAGGCGCTTACAAGGGCAATCCGGTTTCGGTATGCTCGACGGGTATCGGCGGTCCTTCGACCGAAATCGCCGTTCTGGAGCTGCTTCGCCTGAAAGCCAAGTGCTTGCTGCGAATCGGCGGCACGGGTGCGATTCAGGAAGGCATCGAATGCGGGGATATGATCATCAATACCGGCAGCGTCCGGCTTGGTGGCAGCACCGGTCATTATGCCCGTCCTGAATTCCCTGCAGTTGCGAACCACTATGTGGTTCAGGCACTGATTGAAGCTTGTGAGGAGCTGGGCTGCCGGTACCATCTAGGTATTGGAGCGACCACATCCTCGTTCTACCATGGTCAGGGCAGAACTGTCGGCCCGTATAATTATTCCTCGGATATCATTGATGAAATGAAGTCGCTCGGCGTGCTGAATCTGGAGATGGAATCGGAGACGCTGTTAACTATTGCTTCCGTGATGGGAGCCTATGCGGGAACTTTGCTTGTCGTTCATGCCAACCGAATTACGAACCAATGGCTGGTCGACTACGAGGAAGCCCAGATGAAACTATGCCAAGTGGCGCTGCATGCTGTAACCAAACTAATCGCTAGGGGTGTAGTTCAATGATGAAGAAGAAGAAATCGCTCGGTCTGCTGCTGAGCCTGACACTGGTGGCTTCCCTTATGTCCGCATGCGGATCCGCGAAGCCTAGCAACGAAGGCGGGACGCCTGCTCCTGCCGCAGAAACCAAGCCCAAAGAAGTGAAAAAAGTAACGGTTCAAATGGATGGAGCTGCTACTCCTTATTACGCTCCTATGTATGTAGCCAAGGAGCAAGGGTTCTTCAAAGACGCTGGCCTGGACGTCGATTTCGTATACGCCGATGCTGCAAGCATCGTCAAGAACGTCGCGGCTGACAACGTACAATTCGGTTTCCCGAACGCAGATGCCGTCATCACAGCTAAGTCCCAAGGCATTCCGGTGAAAGTCGTTCACACGACCTACCAACGCGGCCTGGGTGCAACCATTTTCAAAAATGGCAAGGGCATCAAAGAACCGAAGGATCTGAAGGGCAAGACGGTTGCCGTAACTAGCTTCGGAAGCCCGAACTACATTCAACTGCAAGTATTGCTCGAGAAGAACGGCTTGAACATCAAGGACGTTAACACGAAAATCGTAGGTACAGGCGCTATCGTCAATGCCCTCGTATCTGATGAAGTGGATGCGATCACGTTCTCCATGCTGCGCACCGTTGAGCTGAAGAACTCCGGCGTCGACGTAGCCGAGATCCGCTCCGACGATTTCCTGCCTTCCTTCGGTAACGTAGTCGTAACCTCCGACAAGTTCCTGGCTGGCAACAAGGATACCGTTGTCGCTTTCAACCAAGCGCTGAACAAGTCGCTCGATTATATTATTAAGGGTCATGTGAAGGAAGCGGTCGACATGGCGATCAAGAAGTACGCTCAATCTGCCGAAGGCAAGCAGGAGATCACAGAAAAAATCTTCAATGAAATCTTCATTCCTTACCTGTGGCAAAGCGATCTGACGAAAAAAGAAGGCTATGGTGCCGCCGATCTGGCAAGATGGCAAGCTTCGATCGATACGCAAAAAACCTTTGATATCATCAAGACAGCCGTTAAAGCCGAAGATCTGGTCGTGCCAAATCTAAAGTAATCCGGGTGAACAACTAATGAACAGACTTGGACGCAAAACCTTGCTCGTTTCTATTACCTTGCTGGTATTTATCGGATTATGGCAAGCGTACGTGTCCGCCTTTAAAGTGCCGGTGCAAATTTTACCGGGCCCCGCCTTATTTGTTTCCAAGTTTGTGGGCATCATGTCCATGAGCAATATGGGGACCCATATCGGAATCACGTTGTATGAAATTTTCATCGGATTTGTCATCGGATGCGTGTGCGGGTTGTTGTTCGGTTACCTGCTGGCCAAGTATCCTGTACTGGAGCGGATGTTCAATCCGTACATCGTACTGATCCAGATCGCTCCCAAAATCTCGATCGCTCCGCTGTTTCTGTTGTGGTTCGGGCTGGGGGCGACATCGAAGGTCGCGCTGGTGATCTTGGTCGTCTTCTTCCCGATTATGGTCAATACGATTGTAGGTATGCGCTCGGTCGAGAAGAATATGCAGGATCTGCTGCATATTCTGAGAGCCAACCGGTGGCAGCGCTTCTGGTCGGTGGAGATTCCTTATTCCCTGCCGTCTATCATGTCAGGCGTTAAGGTCTCTACCACTTATGCCATCACCGGCGCTGTGATCGGCGAGATGATCGGGGCCAAGGCCGGCCTTGGCTACCTGGTTATTCTGGGCAGCGAAACGTATGACATCAACATGATTCTGACCGCCGTATTGCTTTTGAGTTTGATTGGCTTGATCCTCTATGTCTTGTCGAACCAGCTGGAGAAGAAGCTGCTTCGTTGGCATGAGTCTCAGGAAGTCATTATGTAAGTCCCATACCCCGACGTGAAGCGATCTGTCTCGTACAGCTCTGAACGAAGGGGTGTTTCCTGTTATCGATACTGCTGAGTAACAACATGACTTGCAACAAGAGCTACACCACACCAGCGGGAAACCATAGATAAAGAAAAATACCGGCGGTGCGCAAGCAATTCGCTGCAAGGAGTGGACTTGGAGTGGAGATACTCCGTAATTTAAAATTTCGCAACAAAATCTTAATCTTGAACGTAGCTGCGATCGTGGCGATTCTGATCGTAGCCAGCATCGGCTCTGTGTACATGAATAACATGGCGCAGAACACGAAGAAGATGTATACGGATCAACTGCTTCCGGTGAAGTGGGTGAACGCGATTCAAACATCCATGCGGATGAATGAAGCCAGCATGCTGGAATTTATGCTGACCAAGGATGAGTTCCTGAAGTCCAAGATGGGCAAGCAAAACGAAGCGGTGGATGAGGTCATCCGCCAGTACGAGCAGGCTGCCAAGGGCACCGGAGAGGCGGATCTGTTCCGTCAATACACGGAGCTGCTTCCGGACTACCGCAAGGCGGCTGAACGCGTGCTGGAGCTGGCCTCCCAGAATAACGAAGCGAAGGCTTACGATGCGTTCGTCACCGAGGCCGGGGTGAAGGGCAATCAACTGAATGAACTGCTCATCAGCCTGTCCGCCCAAAATGAACAAGTTGCCGAAGCGCTGTACCAGCGCACGGAGAAGGAAGCAACAGCTGCGAAGCTGATGTCCTGGGTCGCAACGATTATTGCGATTGCCATCTTTATCGGGGTAGGCTATGTCATCAATCTGGTCATCACGAATCCGATCCGCACGCTGCAGGACCTGATGAAGCGTGCCGAAGCCGGAGACTTATCTGCGACAGGCAACTACCCGTATCAGGATGAGGTAGGTGCGTTGACGGGCTCCTATAACAAGATGCTCGAGGGCTTGCGCAACCTGGTTAATCAGGTGGGCGAGCACACGCTGATCATCTCGGCCAGCTCAGAGGAGCTGCTGGCAAGCACGGAGCAGAGTGCTTCCGCTTCCGAGCAAATCGCACAATCGAGCGGCCGTTTGGAGCAGGAGCTGGACAAGCAAGCCACCAGCATTGAAAGTGCGGCCACGGATATTTACCAAATCCGCGAGCATGTAGTCAGCATAGGCGACAGCAGCGAACGGATGTTTATATCGGCAAGCCAGGCGGCAGAGCATTCCAAGAACGGAGCTTTGACCGTATCGGCGGCTTCCGATCAGATGAAATCCATTTATTCCACAGTGAAGGAACTGGAATCCACCATTCTGCAGCTGGGCGGACATGTCAGAGAGATCGGGAAGTTCGCTACGGTGATCCGCGAGATTTCCACCCAAACGAACCTATTGTCCTTGAATGCTGCCATCGAGGCTGCAAGAGTGGGCGAGGCAGGTAAAGGGTTCCAGGTCGTCGCCGAGGAAGTCCGCAAGCTGGCCGACGAATCCTCCGGCTCTTCTCGTGAGATCGAGCGTCTGATCGCCTCGATCCAGTCCGAGATGAACCGGATCGGCAGCACGATGCGGGATGGTCTGCATGAAGCTGAGCTCGGTCTGGTTAAGACCGATGAAGCGCAGGTGGCATTCCGGCAAATCGACGTTTCCTTCGATCAAGTATACACCGGAGTCGGCGAGGTCAAAGAAACGATCGATCAGTTGCTGGCTGGCAGCGAAAGAGTCGTATCTGTGATCGAAGCCGCCAATCAGGTTGCGCGCGAAGGAATGGCCCTAAGCCGCCAAAGCAGTGCCTCCAGCCAGGAGCAGTTCTCCGGTATGGAGGAGATCAGAGGAGCGGCCGATTCCTTGGCCAAGCTGTCTGAGGAATTGCAGCAATCCTTGCTCAGTTTCCGCGTGTAGAGAAAGATACAGAAATTTATCGTGCATAAATATTCATGTTTGTGTATAATAAAGACTCTTGATCTAAATATACAGAGGACTAGAGGGATGAGACCATGGATAAGGTGAAGAGAGTCGAAGTGTTGGCCGAGTTGTTTGGACTAATTAATCTATACTATGTAGAACGCGACCAGCCCACGGAGGAAAATAACTTTTTCAGCAAAGTGGAAGACTGCTGCAACCAATTGGACCTGGATTTTAATGAAGTGAAACGGGTGTTCGAGCTGAACTCCATCTAACCGCTTTCCATATACACGAGCCAAACCGACATTCGACCCTACCGGGAAGATGTCGGTTTTTAGGTTGTTCGCAAGCTTGAACCTTCCGCCGGGCAGCGGAATAAGCTATGGTATACAGCGCCATAAAAAGTCTGAATATTCAAAAATAAAAAAGATGCGACCAAGGAGGGGCTTCCATGAGTAGTTCGGATGATGTCATTCGGGAAGTCGAGCGGTACGGCGCTTCCAATTATCAGCCTCTTCCTGTCGTAATCGCTAGGGCGGAGGGAGCTTGGGTGGAGGATATCGAGGGCAACCGCTATCTGGATATGCTGAGCTCGTATTCCGCTTTGAACCACGGTCACCGCCATCCCCGGATTATGCAGGCACTCCTCGATCAGGCGGGGAAGGTCGCGCTAACCTCGCGGGCGTTTCACCACGAGCCGCTGGGAGCTTTGTATGCGCTGCTTCACCGGTTCACGGGCAAGACCCGATTCCTGCCGATGAACACAGGGGCAGAAGCGGTCGAAACGGCGATCAAGGCGGCCAGGCGATGGGCGTACCGGGTCAGGAGGGTCCCGGCAGATCAAGCCGAGATCATCGTCTGCACGGGCAACTTCCACGGACGGACGCTGACAGTTACGTCGTTCTCGACGAATGATGCCTACAAGGACGGCTTCGGTCCGTTCGGTCCGGGCTTCCGAGCGGTTCCGTTCGGCGATGCTGAGGCGCTGCGACGGGCGGTGACGCCGCATACGGCAGCTTTTCTGGTCGAGCCGATCCAGGGAGAAGCGGGCATCATCATCCCGCCAGACGGTTACCTGCAGGAGGCGGCAGAGATCTGCAGACAGCACAGGGTGCTGCTGATCGCCGACGAGATCCAGACGGGACTCGGGCGGACTGGGCGGATGTTTGCTTGCGACTGGGAAGGCGTGACGCCGGATCTGTATGTGCTCGGCAAGTCGCTGGGCGGCGGTGTGCTGCCGGTCTCGGTTGTGGCTGGCGACGATGAAGTGCTGCAGGTATTCGATCCCGGATCGCATGGCTCGACCTTCGGCGGCAACCCGCTTGCCAGTGCGGTAGCGGCCGAGGCACTGCGGGTGCTGGAGGAGGAGCGGCTTGCCGAGCGGGCGCTGGAGCTGGGGACGTACCTGCAGGCGCAGCTTCAAGGGCTGCTGCGCCTTCCGTGGGTGAAGGAAATCCGGGGCCGCGGGCTGTTCATCGGCATCGAGCTGTATGGGAAGGCGCGTCCTTATTGTGAGCTGCTGATGAGCCGTGGACTGCTGTGTAAGGAAACGCACGACACGATCATCCGGCTGGCCCCTCCGCTAACGGTCGAACAGGATGCGCTGGACTTCGCCGCCTGTCAGCTTATCGAGGCGCTTGCCGAGAATTTGAATGAATCCAAGAGGGAAGGATGACATCTATGATTCCATATGCTCCGGAAGCGTTGACCGATTACACGAATCCAGTGGAAAAGCAGAAGCTGCTTCAGGCGCTGGACGTTGTCCGCGCGAAGCTGGGGAGGGAGTATCCGGCGCTGATCCATGGCCGTCCTTATGAGACAGACCAGCGTATCTCGTCGGTTAATCCAGCGAGGAAGGGCGAGATCGTCGGCCTGGTAACCAAGGCCAACCTGGTGCTCGCCGAGCGGGCTGTGGCGGCGGCCTATGCGCAGTTCCCGTCCTGGTCGCGGGTGAAGCCAGAGACCCGTGCCGATTACTTGTTCAAGTCGGCTGCGCTGATGCGCCGGAGCAAGCATGAATTCTCGGCCTGGATCATGCTGGAGTCCGGCAAAACCTGTGCGGAAGCCGATGCCGACACGGCGGAGGCGATCGACTTCATGGAATATTACGCCCGCCAGATGCTGGAGCTGACCGGCCGGGGTGCGGCTCACCTGGTCCGGGTGCCGGGCGAGCGCAATCAGCTTGTGTACCTGCCACTGGGTGTAGGGATTATCATCCCGCCGTGGAATTTTCCGCTGGCGATTCTGGTCGGGATGACGACGGCTGCGATCGTCGCCGGCAATACGGTCGTCGTCAAGCCGTCCAGCCAGACGCCGGTTATCGCCCATCGCTTCATGGAGCTGCTGCGGGAGGTGGGCGTCCCGGACGGCGTCGTTCAGTTTCTGCCCGGCAGCGGGGGCGAGATCGGGGATTACCTGGTTGCACATAAGCACACCCGGTTTGTGTCCTTCACAGGGTCCAGGGATGTAGGCGTGCATCTGCATGCCCTATCGGCCCGGGTGGAGAAGGGGCAGCTGTGGCTGAAGCGGTTCGTAGGCGAGCTGGGAGGTAAAGATGCGATCATCGTCGATGAGGAGGCCGATCTATCGGCTGCGGCTGCGGGCATCGTCGCTTCGGCATTCGGATATGCAGGGCAGAAGTGCTCGGCCTGCTCACGGGCGATTGTGCATCAGGCTGTATACCCGGAGGTGCTGGAACGCTGCCGGGAGCTGACGGAGCGGCTGAAGCAGGGCGACCCGCTCGATCTGTCCACCGATCTCGGACCGGTGATCGACAGCACGGCCTATGCCAAGATCCTCTCGTATATCCGTCAAGGGCAGCAGGAGGGCAGGCTGGTGACCGGGGGGACGTATGACGATTCGGCGGGCTTCTTCATCGCACCGACCATCTATGCAGACTTGGCTTCGGATACCCGGCTGATGCAGGAAGAAATCTTCGGACCTGTGCTGGCGATGGCTCAGGCAGCTACGATGGAGGAGGCTATTGCTATAGCTAACCAATCCGATTATGGGCTGACCGGCGCTATCTATACGAACAACCGCGCATGGATCGAGCGGGCGAGAGAGGACTTCCATGTCGGCAATCTGTATATCAACCGCAAGTGCACAGGTGCCACGGTCGGGGTTCACCCGTTCGGAGGCTTCAATATGTCGGGGACGGATTCCAAGGCGGGCGGTCCCGACTATCTGCTGCTGTTCACCCAGCCTAAGCTGATCTCTGAACGGCTGTAGACCGGGCGCACTGTCTAGGAGGCATTCATGCGGCCGTTGACCAGATGAAGGACAGCAGCTCACTGGGAGGTGCGGGAGTCGATGGATATGAACCAGTTGTATCGGCGGGCGGTATTGAAGCTGGCCGGCCAGCCGAAGCTTCGGGGGTTGCTGGAGCGGCGGGGAATGGACTGGGGCGTCCGGCGCTTTGTGGCCGGGCGTTCACTACCGGAAGCGGCGGAGCAGATAAGCCGCCTGAATGCATCCGGTCTGCTCGCCACCCTGGACTTTCTGGGGGAAAGTGTCAGGGACCGCGAGCAGGTCGAACAGACTTGCATGATGATTGTGCGTATGCTGGATGACATCCGGCAGCGCGGGCTGCAGGCCAATATCTCGCTCAAGCTGTCCCAGCTTGGCCTCCTATTCGATGAGTCGCTTTGTCTCGGGCATATGGAGCTGATTGTGGAGCGTGCGAGAAGCTACGGGCAATTTATCCGCATTGATATGGAGGATTCCTCGCTGACCGTGCCGACGCTAAGCATCTTCGAGCGGCTGCTGCGAGCGTACGGCCCGGAGACGGTAGGCGTGGTCATTCAATCTTATCTGCGGCGTTCGCCGGAGGATGTGGATCGGCTCACCGGGCTGGGCGCCAATCTTCGCATCGTCAAGGGGGCATACCGGGAACCTGCACAGATCGCCTTCCCGGACAAAAGGGATGTGGATGCCGCCTACCTGGAGCTGGTGCGCTCCGCTCTGGATCGGGGAACCTACACAGCTGTAGCCACGCATGATACGCGGATTATCCGCGAAGTCATCTGCTATGCAAGCGAGCATGGCATTGCGCGGGACCGCTTCGAGCTCCAGATGCTTTACGGCATTGCCGGTTCGCTGCAGACGCAGCTTGCTGCCGAGGGCTACCGCGTGCGCGTGTATACGCCCTTCGGTGAACAGTGGTACCCGTACTTCTCCCGTCGGATCGCCGAGCGGCCGGCCAATCTGTGGTTTGTTCTCAAAGGCTTGATGCGCAGCTAAAGGAGGAATCGTAATGAACCCTAACCGCAACCGGAATGTGACTGTGCTGGGCGTACCGATGGATCTAGGGGCCGACCGCAGGGGTGTCGATATGGGGCCGAGTGCGATTCGCTGCGCCGGATTGGAGCGGCGGCTGGAAGCGCTCGGCTATCAGGTCGCTGACGAGGGGGATCTGCTGGTTCGGCGCGCCAAGCCCCAGCCTGCGGCTCCGGAGACGAATCTGAAATATTTGTACGAGATCGTGCGCGTGAATCAGGAGTTATGCGAGCGGGTGTCCGGCGTTGCAGCTTCCGGCCGCTTCCCGCTCGTGATCGGGGGCGATCACAGCATTGCCATCGGGACACTGGCCGGTGTCTCCCGTCACTATGGAAGCCTCGGCGTGATCTGGTATGACACCCATGGGGATGTCAATACGGCAGAGACCTCGCCCTCGGGGAATATCCACGGAATGCCGCTGGCGGTGGCACTCGGCTGCGGCCATCCGCTGCTAACGTCGATCGGGAGCGGGAAGGCCGCGATCCTGCCGGAGAACGTGGTTATCGTCGGGGCGAGGTCGATCGATCCCGGGGAGAAGCTGTTTCTCAAGGAACGGGGCATCCGCGTATTCACGATGCAGGAGATCGATCGTCTGGGCATGGCTGCGGTGATGGAGCAGGCGCTTGCCATTGCCGCCAAGGACACGGACGGCGTCCATCTGAGCGTCGATCTCGATGCGCTCGATCCTTCGTTCGCCCCTGGGGTCGGTACGCCGGTAGCCGGAGGGATCAGCTTCCGCGAGAGCCGGCTGGCAATGGAACTGCTATCTGAAGCCGATGTCGTCGTTAGCGCTGAGTTTGTGGAGGTGAATCCGACGCTGGACGTGCGCAATTCGACTGCTAAGGTCGCCGTCGAGCTGATCAGTTCTTTATTTGGCGAGCGGATTTATTGAGTTTGCCCGCTAGGGTGGAATGGAAGATGGAGAGGTCTGTTGACCCGACTGTACAGGGCTGAGAGATGTCCTGCTCCAGGAACGCATATCCACCGGCTCCCCCCTGAAGAGGAAACACAAGTCCTGCTTTCTCGGCATAAAGATAGATAATAGCGGGCTGTAGAGCTAGAGCTGTGCAGCCCTCGAGAGGGAGGGTGCATGCAGGATGTTGGAGCCGCAACGACCTGTATACAGGGCATATGTCGGATACGAACAAATGTCCTTGGAAGAGAAGGCGAGAGGATTAGTCGGGCAGCCGGTCGGTCTTGCAATGGCGAATGGGCAGGGGGTATCTGGGATCATCTGCGGCGTACAGGGAGGGGAAGTGTATGTGCTTCAATACCTGTACGCTCGGCAATTTGCAACCTTCCATTATCCGCTTCGGGATATTCGAGACTTGTACCCTTATCCGTCGTGCCAGCCGGCAGCAGCTTACGGATCGGGACAGAGCTGAGCGGATGCACTGCAGGACTCTGGCTCCTCGCCGTATCGGCGGTACTACGTCAAGTTAGTACTTCACCTGCCTATCCCATGCAGCTACAATTAATCTGAATAGGATGCTGGTTGTATAGGGTGGGTTTGTGATGAAAATGCTGGGTCTACGCTTGTTCGGACCGACTGTGATGCTCGGTATAGGGCTTCAGGAGCTGGGCAGCGTACCATTGGGCTGCTTGCTCTTCTACTTGTGGCTGGCCGGACTGCCGCTTGCAGATCGGCTGCTGCTGCAGCGACATACATGGATAGAAGCTGTGAAATATTGGGGGCTTCGCTATAATCGCAGCGATACGCTCGCAGGGGCTGCGCTTGGTTTGGTCATACTAGCTGTTATCCTCGGGGCAGCCTCCAGCCTGTGGATGTATTTGTTCGATCCCTTTAACCTGCGCGTGCTGCTGGCCAATTGGGGCTTTAGCGGGAGCGGACGGCCACTGCTGATTGTGGTACTGATTGTCCTCAATCCCGTGCTGGAGGAGCTGTACTGGCGGGGGTATGTGCTGCAGGAGCTGAAGAGGAAGATGTCTTCCTTGGCAGCAATAGGAGTTTCCTCGTTATTTTATACCGTGTATCATCTGCTGCTTGTCGTGCCGATCTTCAAGCCGCCGTTCGGCTGGCTGGCGGGGCTGGCTGTATTCGGAGCGGGACTCGTGTGGGGCTGGATGCGTGTCCGCAGCGGGTCGCTGCTGGGAGCCATTCTCTGCCATCTGCTGGCGGATGCGGGCATCATGATCGTTTACGGCTTGTACATAGCATGAGATCGTGACAAATTCTGTTTTGGGACTACGGGTCGATTCATCGCCGATAAGGGGCAAGCGACTGCTAGCGGAAGACATGCAAGTGCCGCTTGCCGTTCTCCATCGGCCGGTCTGTTACAGCTTGGTCACATAGACGTAGGGACTGCGAATCGTGCTGTATGTGCCCTCCAGCATGTCGGAGGTAATAATGTCCGCCTTGAGCAGCGCGGAGATCTTGGCCGGATCGACCTTGGACACATTCTTCCAGAGCTCAGGATCGGGCAGTGCCTCGAAGAGCAGGTGATCGTTGAACTGCCTTTTCTCCTGATAAATGATCTTTAACGTGTACTCATTGATTCTAAGCTCGGCGGAATCCGGATACATCGATACGATGTCCTTGCGGACGGACTCCAGCTCGTCCTCCAGCCGCTTATGCTGCTCCTTCAGCTCACAGTATCGGGCCAGCTTGTTGAAATCCATGCTCAATCACCCCATATCCAGAATTGGTGGACCTGTCTATGCTACAGGATATGCTGGGAATAGAGCGGATAGACTTGGACGCTTGTACCTTTGCCGCAGAAGGCTGTGTCTCATCATTTGACGCTGACTGGAAGTTTATGATACAGTTATGGAAATTATGAGAAGGGGGTGAGGTAGGTGAATCACGAGATGGTGAACAACCGTATTAGCCAGCTGCCGATTGCTATGGCTGGCATCGTTCATGCTTTGGCGTACAACGGGAGAAGTCTGTCCAAAACCATGAATACGGTTGTACCATTTGCGAGAAGACACCTACCTTAGCCGAACGGATGCTTGATTAGTTCGAAGGTCGCGGGCTTGTTGCCGCGGCTTTTTTTCGTTGTACGAGTATGCAGCCGGTTGCACCCGGATACGGGCCGCCTGCCATCCGCTTCATAAGCTTGGATAGGGTCTTCATCTTGAGGAGGATCCCTATATGATTATAGTCAATGCCCGGCACGTTCATAAATACCATGGCGCCCATCTGGTGCTTAGCGGAGTGAATCTTGATATTCAGGAAGGCGAGCGGGTCGGCCTGATCGGCTCCAACGGCAGCGGCAAGTCGACGCTGCTTAAGCTGATCTCGGGGCGGCAGCGCGCGGATGAGGGACAGCTGACGCTGCGAAAGCATATCCAGGTGGGCTATCTGCCCCAGATCCCGGATGAATTCCACAGCCTGACGGTCCATAAGGTGCTGGCGTTCGGCCTGCGCACGCTGTGGGCGTACAAGGAAGAGATGTTGCGGCTGGAGCGGCTGATGTCGGTACAGGAAATCGCCGCTGACCCTGCACAGCTCGACGACCTGCTGCACGATTATGGAGCGGCTCAGGATAAGTTCGAAGCGGCAGGCGGATATGAGGCGGATGCCCGGATCGATCAGGTCGCAGCGGGGCTGCAGATAGACCCCGCCTCCTATGGACGGGAGTTCCGCACGCTCTCCGGCGGAGAGAAGACCCGAGTCGTCCTGGCCTCCCAGCTTATTGTGCGTCCCGACTTGCTGCTGCTCGATGAGCCGACGAATCATCTCGATCTGAAGGGACTCGAGTGGCTGGAGCAATATTTGCAGGATTACACAGGGACTTATATCATTGTGTCGCATGACCGTTACTTCCTCGACAAGGTCGTCACGCGGATCATCGAGCTGGAGGATGGTGAGGCGCATTCGTATAGGGCGTCCTATTCGGGATATGTGGCGGAGAAGCAGGAGCGGCTTCTGCAGCAGTTCGCCCAGTATCAGGAGCAGCAGAAGGTCGTGGCCAAGATGAAGGAAACGATCCGCAAGCTGGAGGAATGGGGTCGCAACGGCGACAATGAGAAGTTCTTCAAGCGGGCGGCGTCTATGCGCAAGGCGCTTGAGCGGATGGAACTCATCAGGCGGCCGGTGCTGGAGCGCCGGAGTGCCGAATTCGGGTTGACTCCTCTGGATCGCTCGGGGAACAAGGTGGCAACTCTGGAGCAGCTGGACAAAAGCTTCACCGGTCGTCGCGTTCTGGCCCGGGCAGATGCGAGTCTCGCTTATGGCGAGAAGGTCGTGCTGGTCGGAGACAATGGCTCGGGCAAGACGACACTCTTCCGGGTCATGCTTGGCGAGGAGTCGGCCGATGGCGGCCAGGTGACGCTGGGCGCCCGGGTGCGTCTGGGCTACCTGGCCCAGCAGCAGGCCGTTCCGGACGGGAAGCAGACGGTGCTGGATTACTTCCGCCTCGAGGCGCGCCTGGAGGAAGGGGAGGCCAGAGGGATCTTGGCCCGCTATTTATTCTACGGGGCGGATGTGTTCCGATCGCTGTGTCAGCTCTCTGGCGGCGAGTGGACGAGGCTGCGACTGGCGCTCTTGATCCTGGATAAGCCGAATCTGCTGCTGCTCGACGAGCCGACGAACCATCTGGATATCGCCTCCCGCGAAGCACTGGAGGAAGCACTAGAGGAGTTTCCGGGAACTGTGCTGGTCATCTCGCATGACCGGTACCTGATTAACCGGCTGGCCGACCGGATCTGGGAGCTGAATCAAGGCCAGCTCACCTCGCATCTCGGCAGCTTCGATGAATACCGGATGAAGCGACTACGGCAGGAATCCGGAGCGGCTGCGGCGCGGATGCCGGAGAAGAACGGGCAAAGCCAGCAAGCTGCGACTCCGGCTGCGGTAACGGCGACTGCTGAAGCGCGGCCGCTGCGTGCCGGGACTGAAGCGGGCTCCAGCAGGCAGAGAGAGCGTGAACGGGAGCGGCTGGAGCTCGCCCTGGCCGGGCTGGAGGCGGAACTAGCCGCTGCGGATGCCGAGCTGGAGCGGCTCGGAGCCGAGGAGGGCGGGGCCGCGGAGCTGGAGCGCCGTTGGCGGGAACGCGAGGCGCTGCAAGCCCGGCTCGATGCGATGATGGAGGCGTGGCTTGAGCTGGAATAGGACTGACGGCTTGGTACATCGGCGGCGGTCGGCGTGGAGCGGATGTGGAACCGGAAGCGAAGCTTGAGGCTGGATTTGAAGTGGGAACTTGAAGCGCGGCTGATGCCGAACGAGTAAGCACGACGCTAACAGTTCTACGCTTGCCGTAAGCTCGTCAGGGGATCGCAGAATGCCGGCTGCCAATTTTGATTCCCCACAGCTCCTTTTTCCGGGATCTACCCTCATATGTGCAGCATAAACAACCCCGAATCGCGTTGGATTCGGGGTTGTTTATGGTTTGGGATAAAAACTGACGCTGCTTTTTGTCTGTATCCATAAAGCCAATAGCAACTACAGTGTTTACAATAAGGATAACAGATTAGCGAATATCGGTCTGAATTCTATGACACCTAGAGGCTGGAGGGATCACAAGTGGATGCGAAGCGATTGGAGAACACCTTGATGGCCATCAACCAGTTTGGTTATTCAGATAAAGGCATGACCCGTTTGGCTTATTCGGAAATCGAGCGGCAGGCCGTGGAGCATTTTGCCGGTCTGTGCAGACAGGCGGGGATGACGGTATGCATCGACGCTAGCGGGAACTTGATCGCCCGCCGAGAAGGGCGGCATCCTGACTGGCCTGCGGTAGCCGTAGGCTCCCACCTGGATACCGTGATCCAAGGAGGCGGATACGACGGCGCATTGGGTGTGGTCGCAGCGCTCGAAGTGATTTACAGCATGAATGATGGGCAGATCGAAACAGATCATCCTGTTGAGATTATAGCTTTCGCTTGTGAGGAATCGTCCCGGTTCGGTGTATCGACCGTAGGCAGCAAAGCGATGGCAGGTATTCTGGACAAAGAAAAGCTCAGCGGACTAACGGACCGGGATGGCCGTTCGATGGCGGAGGCCTTTTCCGATTGCGGACTCGATTTTGAAAGCGTTGAACAAAGTGCCCGCGGCCGCGGGGAGCTTAAGGCGTTCTTCGAATTACATATCGAGCAGGGCCCGGTTCTGGAGAACGAGGGGCTGCAGATTGGCTTAGCCACTGGAATTGCCGCTCCGTCCCGGTATGAAGTTCACATCCAGGGGCATGCGTCCCACTCAGGCACGACACCGATGAATGGCCGTCATGACGCCTTTCTGGGCGCAGCTGAGCTATCACTGGAGCTGGAGAAGGCTGCCAAGCTGGAGGTTGCGTATGGAACGGTTGCGACAGTTGGGGTGTGCGAGGTTAAGCCTGGAGCGATGAATGTCGTTCCCGATGCGGCCGAGCTGAAGCTGGAGATCCGCGGCACATCCGTGGAGTCCAAGAACAGGGTCGTAGATCGGCTGTTCGCGGCTATCGAGGAAGCGAAGAGCACGCGGGGGCTCCAGATTACGTTCCGCCAGCTCAGCAACGAAATGCCGGTGCATCTGGATAGCGAAGTGATTGAATCCCTAAGCCGTCTTTGCGCGCAGGAGGGATTTTCATATAGACGTATGCCGAGCGGGGCGGGGCATGATGCGATGAATATGGCGCTGCTTTGTCCTACCGGGCTGATATTTGTCCCCTCCAAGGACGGGGTGAGCCATCATCGCGACGAGTTCACGTCCGTGGAGCAACTGGCCGCTGGAGCAATCCTCCTGGAGCAAGCCATCTTACAGTGGGCCGGTGCCTCCAGCAGCCAGCAAGAAGTATATAGAACGGAGAGAGTCCTATGACGGTAGCCCATGTGAAGGTTTTATCCAACATCCAGGTAAGTGAGCGCTATTGGCATATGGTGGTGGATGCGTCCTTGATCCAGGAGGACATCAAGCCCGGTCAATTTTTTAATCTGAAGTGCGGCGATGAGCTGGACCCTTTTTTACGGCGGCCGTTCAGCATTTACCGGATCAATCCGGACGAGCGGACGATCGAATTTCTGTATCTGGTGAAGGGCGAAGGCACCAAGCGCATGACCCGGATTGCTGAGGGGCATACCATCGATGTTTTCGGTCCCCTTGGTGAAGGTTTCGCCATCGCGGAGGATTGGGACTCGATTCTGCTCGTTGCCCGAGGCGTCGGGATCGCTACCTTGGCAGCTCTGGTACAAGAAGCGGCTCGGAAACAAGTGAAGTGCGTGGCGATCCTCAGCGCCAGAAGCCAGAATGATCTTCTCGCGACCGAGGCTCTGGAAGCGCTAGGCGCCCAGATTTACAAAGTAACGGAAGAAGAGGGTACGAGCGGTGTGGACCATGTGGGCCAGCTGATGAAAAGCATCATCGAGACCCAGGGCATTAAAGCCTTATTTACTTGCGGGTCCAAGCGCTTGTCTCTGCTCACGCAGCAGACCGCCGAAGCCTACGGGCTTCCGGGGCAGATCGCCCTGGAGGAGCATATGGGCTGCGCGATGGGCGTCTGCTATGCCTGTGTCTGCGATATTAAGGAAGCGGGCAGCGTGCGCTCGGTGCGGGTATGCAAGGAAGGGCCGGTATTTGATCTGGATAAGGTGGTGCTCGTATGACAGAGGTGAAGCTGGGCGTCAGCATTGGCGGCTTGCACTTGAAAAATCCGATTATGCCCGCTTCCGGGGCCTTTGGGGAAGAGATGGACAGCCTGTTCGATTTCAACCGGCTCGGAGCTGTCGTTCCTAAGAGCATCACGAAATATCCGAGGGGAGGAAATGCGACCCCTCGGGTATGCGAGGTCACGAGCGGCATGATTAATTCAATCGGCATTCAGAGCAAAGGGCTGGCGTATTATCTGGAGCATACGATTCCTTACTATAGGCAGTACGAAACGCCGCTGATCGCGAGCATCTCGGCCGATTCGATCCAGGAATATGGAGAGATGACCGAGATTATCGGCGGGACGGAGGGTGTCGCCGCCATCGAACTGAATATTTCATGCCCGAATCTCAAGGGCGATGGCCATGCGTTCGGGATGGACCCTGAGCTGTCGTATCAGCTGGTGAAGCTGGCCCGCTCGGTGACGGACAAGCCGATTATAGCCAAGCTCACCCCCAATGTGACTAGCGTCCAGGACATCGCGCTGGCCTGTGAGCAGGGTGGGGCTGACGGTCTGAATGTAGCCAATACGATCCTGGCGATGGCGATCGATATTCATACCCGGAAGCCCAAGATCGGCAATGTGATGGGCGGTCTCTCCGGACCTGCCGTCAAGCCGATCATCGTCCGTATGATCTATCAGGTCCGCCAGGTGACCAAGCTCCCGATCATCGGCTGCGGCGGCGTGATGAAGTGGGAGGATGCGATCGAGATGATTCTGGCCGGAGCGACGGCCATACAGGTGGGAACGGCCAGCTTCATTAATCCATTCGCCATGACGGACATTCTGGAAGGCATCGAGCAATATATGCGCATGTATGAGATTCAAGACATTAACGAGCTGGTCGGCCAGGTGATCCTGCCTCATCAAGGGGTGGAGGTCTGCCAGCCGTAAGTCAGCGTTGCCGGAAGCGCCGGCAACGAAGCCGAGCTGAGCTGAGCGAGCTATGAGACATCCCGGATGCCGCTGGGATATTGTACACAAGGAAGACCCTGCAGCAGCCAAGATGCTGTGCAGGGTCTTCCTTGTTATGCGCTGAGCGGCGGTTTTCGTTTAGCGTTTCTCCAGACGCGGCTCCGCCTCGTCCTTGGAGTCACCGCCGACGAGGTCGCGGGCGGAGGCTTTGAACTCATGCAGGGTCCGTCCGACGGCCCGGCCCAGCTCCGGCAGCTTGGAAGGACCGAACAGGATGAGGACGAGTACCGCGATCATCAGAATGCCGGAGATGCCGATATTTTGCAGCATGGAAGTCTCAGCTCCTTTTCATAAACGGTTGGGTGGCTTAATTTTGCTTGTGGGGCTTCGGATATACGGCTACGGCTTCAATCTCGATCAGCCAGTCCGGGCTGACCAGCGCCGGGACGCCTACGGTGGAACGAGCGGTTTTGACTGGGTTATCCGCGTTGTTGAAGAAGAGCGCATAAGCCTCGTTCCAGCCGGCGAAGTCGAACTTATTGTCCTTGGCGGCGTCCGGCGTCACGTAGACACGCAGGTAGACGACATCCTTCAGCGAGAGGCCCTTGTCGGCCAGTTGCTTCTCGATCGTCTTCAGAACCCCTGTCGCCTGCGTCTTCGTATCGCCGTATCGCTCATACACGGTCTTACCGTCCTTGTTCAGCAATGGAGGAACTGTCCCGCTGGTGAATAGATACGAGGCACCGGTAGGCACGGATACGCCGCTGGAGATCGACGAGCTCGGGCTCCCGTAGAATTCGACCTCATGAATCGGTTCGGCCGGATATTTGCTCGGGGTATCGGCATCTGCCGCATACACATACGCTCCGATCGAGCTGGCCAGTACAGTGGCGGCGATGGACAATTTTATTTTTCTGGTGAACATGCAGCGTCACTCCTTCAGATAATTGGATTCCAACAACTATTCCTTCAACACACGTTCATGCAGCTCCGTGACGACCTTGCGGGCGGATTCGATGCCGCCGGCCATCCACGCGGTGATGTAGCTCATATGCTCCCCGGCTAGGTAGATGCGTCCGTCCGGCTTGCACAGGGTCGGATAATAGGTCTTGCGATCGTCGGCGGTGTATGCGGCCCAGCCGCCCATGTTGTATTTGATCGTTTTCCAGTTGATGGAGAACGATGTTTCGAATTCCTTGTAGGTCTGCGGATGGATCTTGGAGGTGAGGGCGAGAGCATGGCTTTCGCGCTCTGCGAGTGACATCTTGCCGAGTTTGTCGGCAGCTCCCCCGAAGTTATAGTAAGCAAGCAGAATACCCTTCTTGCCGAAATACTTGGTCGGCGGATAGTACATGGAGGCCAGGTCGGTATTGGTGGTCGTACTGCCGCCGTAAATTTGCTCGTCCTCTTCCCAGAAGCGTCGCTTGAACTGCATCCCCATCTTGCCTGCAGAGGCATAGCTGATGCTGGAGATCGCCTTCTTCATGTCGGCGGAGAAGTCTGCCGGGATGTCCTTGAGCACGGATAACGGTATCGTACATATGCAGTAATCACCGCTGACTTCCTTGAGCGCTCCTGTCGTGGTGTCCGTGTAGACGACGCGGACGGCTGTCGCACCCTGACGGATTTCCTTAATCTCCGCATGGTATATGATGCTATTGCCGACACGCTTCTCGAAGGCTTGGGCGATCCGATCCATGCCGCCTACCGGATGGAACATCATCATTTGCTGATCGTAGCCGTATTCGCCGCTGAAGTTATTGCCGAAGCCTGAGTTGATAATAGCCTTCATGTCGAACGGATCGCGGGCGACGCCGGCGTCGAACTTACCGCCCGGCTCCTCTTTGTAGCCGCCCCGCGAAGAGCCTTTGTAGAACAGATCAGCGTTCAGGTCGCCCTCGCGCTTCAGATAATCGACCAGCTTGGCCTTCTCCTCAGCCGTAAGCGGGAGATCCAGCGACCCGCTATTGACAGCCTTCGCCATCATCTCCGACACGTATCCCCGCATGTCAGCCTTCGCTTCGCGCTTGCGGATTTTACGGCCAGACAGCTCGCCGACATTTTCATGATAATAATAGCCGCTTTCGTTCACATTGTTGAACGGCTCCAGCTCGATGCCGAATTTGCGGCAGTATTCCATCGTCACGTGAAACTGAGGAATCCGCATAGGCCCGGCGTTCAGATACAAGTGCTCCGCTTCGTCGAAGCGGGCGACCTGCTTGATCCCGCCTACCTCGGACACCGTGGTCCCCCTACGGACGGACCAGATGCGGCCCCCGGCTCTGGCCCGGGCTTCCAGAATCGTACAATCATAGCCGGCCTGCGAGAGCTCGTAGGCTGCCGTCATCCCGGCGATGCCGCCTCCCAGAATCAGAATCTTTTTCCCGTTGCGGTGGGTAGCGCTCAGATCGCCTTGTCTCGGAGGCGTATAATCGGCGGCTTTCAAGGTTTCTGGTGAAAGAAGGCCCAGTGTGCCCATCAGGCTGAATACGGCAGCGGAGCCTCCGATTTTACCAACCGTGGTTAAAAACTGTCTGCGTGTGATTTCTTTAGGTGAATCCGGTGTTTCCATCGGCTACACTCCCCTTATGAATGGATGACGACTCCCACACAATATAACAGAATTTAAAAATCTGTGGTAAAAACAGGTTAGAAAATCTTACATAGAAAATTTTTAGAGTCCTATTTTTATCTTGGGTCTTGCTTAATGAAGGTTGTAATTGTTAAAATCAAGGAAAATGTAAGGGGAATTGATACTTTTAGAGATTTCCGTTTGATTTTCATGGTAGTTTAAATGACATTTATGTATCGCATATCGCGCAGGGAGGATGGTTACTTTGGACAAAAAAGTCATCAGTATCGGTTCGGTGTGTGAAATGACAGGATTGACGGAGAGGCAAATCAGATATTACGAGGAGCGGAAGCTGATTTTCCCGGAGCGGACGAAGGGAGGAAACCGCAAGTATTCATTCGAGGATGTGGAGTTGATCAAAGCGATCTACCGTCAGCTGAGGGAGGGACAGAATACGTTCGAGCTCAAGCAGCTGATGCACAGCAAGAGAGGGGCCATGACGAAGCTGAGGGAAGTGGAGTAAGAGGGGAATGACGGGATTGCGCAGGAATAGTAAGCATGCGGAAGGTTGTGGGCGTTCTTAGGGGGAAGCTTCGGTCCAAAGCCGGAAGTCTTCCCGGCAGCGCTTTCTAACGGGATGATCATGCTCGTAGCTTTGGGACTAGCGGATCTGAACATTACTCTTTTTTGAAATACTCGATAGCCAGCACCACCAGCCCCAGCACAAACAGCACAATTCCTACCGTAAAGGGAAGGCCCAAAAATAAGCTTTGAACCACTTGATCGCCTAAAGAATCTGTCCCGAAAATGGCAAACCACAGCTTGGACCCTCTCCAAGCGGTGATGCTTGGTACATATAAGGCCGCGGCTATTAAAATAGCTAGAGAAATAAAAGTACCGGTACACGTAAGGATTCCGCCTATTATGGTTTTTTTCACTCCAATCACTCCATTCCATTAATTACTGAATCGCCTGAGCTGGTTTGGACAACCAGCTCTTTTTATAAACCCTAGTTTTCTTCCTGATCTCGTGTAAACTTGTATTTTAGGTGTATTTTACCATGATTTTGTTATTTTTTCGACTTCAGCTAAGACTGCTGGTAACCCTCTGTAATTCCCCTTAATCGGTTTCATCATCCCCACAGGATCAGATCCATTCATAGTTACAATCCTTCATATGATCATATTTAAAGATATTATGTTGTTTGTCGAAATTTGTAGACAGGATGACCGATGATCGGCTATTTTTAAGTTGCTTTCCTACACGTATGTGACATCCGGATGATCGTGCACCAGGAAGAACAACACACCTAAGGAATCTGATGGAGGGATAAACCGTCTTGATTAATTCGAAGTCAGCTAAGTGGTTATCTGTCATGTCAATCACAGCTTCTCTATTTGCTCAGAGCCTCGCTGCTGCAGCGGCTGCTGGTCCTGACACAGGAGCCAACCAGCCAGCGCCTGGCGGCGGCAGATGGGTAACAGGAGAATATCACGCACACACTTTTCAATCTGACGATGCGCAGCAGTCCCTGGAGGACGTGTTGGACAAGGCTTCTCAATACGGCATGGACTGGATAGCTCTATCCGATCACCTGAGAATGTCTGCCCGGGATGATGAAGGCCACAATATACCTGGGGGACCGATTCCGTTTTCTCAGGGCATCATTCAATATCAAGCTCCCAAGATCAAGCAGCTTCAGGCGGCGGGTAAGTATGCAGGGAAAATTATGTTTTCCGGGTTCGAATGGGATATGCCTACCTACGAGCATGTCGGCATTGGCATTTTGACAGACCATCCGAATTCCGACGAGGCCCTGAAGGTCTCGAATCAGTTTGAGTACTTATTCTCCGATCGTCCGGAGAACAAATTCGATCCCTCTGACGTAGCGGCATGGAAAGCGAAGGACAACCGGGCTTTTTCAACCAAGGAAGATGCCAGAACCGGCTTGAAATGGCTGCAAACGAACTACCCGTCAACCAGCTATGCCATCTTGAACCACCCGTCCAGAAAAACGGTTTATACCATTGCGGATATCCGGGATTTTAACAATGTGGCACCGGATGTTGTGTTCGGTCTGGAAGGGATGCCGGGCAATCAGATGGAGCCGGACCGGGGCGGTTTGAACCTGTCGACGCCCAAAAACCGCACCTACGGCGGTTCGGATTACATGATCGCCAAGCTGGGCGGTACCTGGGACGCGCTGCTGGGCGAAGGCCGCAGGTTCTGGAATTTTGCTAACTCAGACTCTCACTTTGAAATCAGCTCCAATCGCCTTTACTCCAGTGGCTATTGGCCGGGCGAATACTCCAAGAATTATACCTGGGTGAACGGCAATGATATGCAGGCCGTCTTAGACGGAATGAAATCGGGTAAATCATTCTCTGTATTCGGTGACCTCATCAACAAGCTTGACTTTACGGTGGCTGGAGGCGGCAGTCAGCAAGAGATGGGCGGCAACCTCCAAGTGAACGAGGGAGATAAGCTCCAGCTTACCATCCGGTTCAAGAGTCCGGAAACTAACAACAACGGCGATCCGGTTCAAGTCGACCATGTCGACCTGATCTCCGGCGATGTTACGGGCAAGGCTATTCCTGGCACGGCAGCCTACAGCAAGGACACCAATGATTCTACGAAAGTAGTCAAGCGTTTCACTAGCCAGGATTGGACCACAGAAGCAGACGGGACCCATGTCATTACCTACGAAGTGGGTCGCGCAGACAAAAACAAGTATTTTAGATTAAGAGGCACGAATCTGGGAACGGATGTGGAAGGCGAGACCATCAACGGGGAGCCATTGATGGATGAGAAGACCGATATCGCTGATAACGAACTCCGATTCGCCGAAATCAACCAAAGAAATTATAAGGACCTGTGGTTCTACTCGAATCCGATCTTCGTGGATGTAAAGCCGAATTGCAGTGACAGCAGTCAGCTGCGCATTTGCGGGACCTTGAAGACTGCGGACGGCGAGCTTTACCCGCAGGCAGCTTGGACTAAGCAAAATGTAACAGCCAGCGTCTATACCGCGGCTCAAGAACCCGGCAGCACGGTTACGTTGCAGGTTTCCCGTGACGGTGGAGATTTCCTGCCTTACGAAAGTGGCAGCAGCCTGGAACTGGTGCAAGAGGGGACGCACGTTCTTCGATTCCAAGCATCCGATTCGCTCGGTCATGAAGCGGTGCTGCCGCTGAAGGTCAATATGGACCGGACGGCTCCTGTCATTACCCTGCGTGGAGCTGTGAGCGTAACGGTGGCGGTGTACAGCCCTTACACCGATATGGGGGCCGATGCCACGGATAACTTGGCCCTAGCCGGTCCTGTGGTTGTTACAGGTTCCGTAGATACGAGCAAGCTTGGGACTTATCAGATTCATTACAAGGCAAGCGACCTTGCGGGAAATACCGCTGAGGCTGTCAGGGCTGTACAGGTCGTCGCCGCAGCATCCGATGACAGACCGAGTGACGGCAATTCAGGCAGTACCCCATCCCCGGGCAATTCAGGGAATTCGGACAAAGAGCCGGATAGCGGCAAGCATGACAAAACAACATCCGTTAAATTCGATGCCGCAGGCAAGCAAGCGGCCGAAGGCGGGATCCAGAATGTGCTGAGCTTCAAGATTCCAGCTAACGCCCTGTCCCAAGACAGCGTGATTCAAGCTGAGATCCTGCAGGCCGGACAAGCTCCGCAAGCCGGCAGCTACCAGGCGCTTAGCCCGGTCGTCGAGATGACGAGCACCGGAGGTCGGCTCTTTAACAAGCCGGTTGAGATTACGCTGAATTACAAGCCGGATGGAGCTCCAGCAGGCAGCCAGGCGGCTGTCTATTACTACAACGATACCCAGCATCGCTGGATTTACCTGGGCGGAAGCGTAGATTCGGCCAAAGGCGCGGTGACCGTCCGTGTGAATCATTTTACGAAGTTTGCCGTATTTGCTTACAAGCCGATGACTTTCGCAGATTTGGACAAGCATTGGGCGAAGCCTTACAGTGATCGTTTGGTCGGCATGCGTATTGTAGAAGGTTTTGAAGACGGGATGTTCCATCCGGAGGAGGCTGTCACCCGGGCGCAGTTCGCCAAGATGATTGCAGATGCATTCGCTTTGCCTCAAGCGGCGAAGACGACGGGATTTGCAGATGATGCCGTGATTCCTGCATGGGCCAAGGCCAGTATCGCTGCAGCTGTGCAGGCAGACTTCATTCAAGGTTATGAGGAACAGGGCCGCACGGTATTCAAAGCGGACCGCACGATTACCCGGGCAGAGATGGCTGTGATCCTGTCCAGAGTACTGGGTCGCAATAATGGACCGTCTGCGTCCGGGAAGAACGCATTCCAGGATACTGCAGATATACCGGCGTGGGCTCTGTCGTCCGTGGATGCTGCGGTGTCATCCGGTATCCTCAGCGGGTATGAGGACCAGACCTTCCGGCCTTCCGGTCTAGCGACCAGAGCAGAAGCAACTGTGGTTATCTATAAGCTGCTTGAGTCGCTCCATCTATAGGTTATAGGTAGGGGTTAAAAGGTTCTAAAAAGTCCGTCGGCTCTTCAAGAGCCGACGGACTTTTTAGACTGGAGTTCTACGCCAGGTTCCCGAACTCGGGATTAGCGAAGCTGCTTATAGATCCAGACCAGCAGCTCTGGAAGCTTGATCCACAGCCGGATATGTGTGGTGACATAGACGACGGCCTCTTCCTCAGCTTCGCTCGAGGTTGTACCTGAGCCTGGCTTAGGCAGCGGTTTGCCGCCGAATAGAAATTCAAGTACATGCTCATTCTGCTCATGAGCCTGGCGGTACAGGGCATCGATCTCAGGCGTGATCGTACCGGATTTTTTGTAAGCAAGAAGCAGCTGATCGTAGACGAAGGTAACGGATGAGTCATCAGGGAATGCTTGCAGCAATTGTTCAGCTTCATCAAGCCGGTCTTGCTCCAGATAAGATGCCAGCAGCGAGTCGCGCGCGTGATCCTCCAAGCGGATATTCCCTTCCGCAGCTTGAGAAGACGGCAGGCTGGCAGGCACAGAAGCTGGCTCTTCAATGTGCGAACCGAAATAGCTGTCTGCAAACTGCAGCAGCTCCTGATAGCGCTTGGACAGGGTAGAGGACGAAACCTCATACTTGGCGGCCAGATCGCTCTGGGTAACGGGAAGGCCGTGGGCCTGCACGACCATGTATTCAAGCGCGGCGCAGAAAGCGCCGGATTTCTTGAATGAAGGCCGGTTTTCACGCGAGAACTTGTCCCAGACGGACAAGGCTTCGCCGATATGTGTCGGTTCATAGGAGTCTTCCATCCGGGAAATAAGCTCGCTCGCCAGGGCAGCATAAGCGTCAGTCTCCCACTGGATCTCTGTATCCGCTATGCGGCGGATTTCTTCAATCGTCGGCGCAGGGGCCGGTGTGAGTCCGAGCTCGGCCTGCGGCTCCGCTGTCCGGGCCTGAATGTCGTTATGGCCCGGTGCGGCTAGGGCCGTCACCTCGATTTTATTTAGGCAGCAGCGCTTATATTTTGCACCGCTACCACAGTAACAGGGTTCGTTTCTGCCAATCTTTAACAAGAATGCTCCTCCTTCAACATAAGCACGATCGATGCCAATAGTACTAGCATAACCGATTTTGAGAAATATTCATAATACTACTCGCAGTTTTTGTCGTTTTTATACGAAAAAACGATGGATAAGGGTGGAAAAGACGATTTTGGTCTCTTTTCAGAGGGTAAAGGGACCTGATCTCTAACGCGAAGCGAGGTCATGTGCCTGCATATGCAGCGTTACATGGATGTCTCACTCGCGATAACTGATATCTATGAAACCTATGCGGATCTAGTATGTTTACTCAGGGTGTTATCAGATGTATGCAGGGAAGCTAGCGAGGGATGGATCCATCAAGCAGTTGTTACAGATATGCTGTGATACCTGATTTATTGGCGAACTACATGTATTGAATAATTCCGAGTTAAATGATAAGTTTAATTCCATTCAAAAGAACTCCATGTATTCATTTATAGAGATTCATGGGGCGCAATTCTTTTCAAAAACCTTGATAATATAAGGTTTTTTTAGCGGAATTTCAAATATTGATAACTAGTTCAAAAACTCATTATATATTCATTGGGGTCTTTTATACATAATTAAATCACTCGGAATTAACCGAAAAGATAGATGGAATTGGATATTACATGAAGGAGAGATTACAGATGAGTCAAAAAGGAGGCAACCTATTTTCAATTTTCAATTATATAGGTTTAAGCGCTTTGTCCCTAATCACTCTTTATCCGATGTGGCGAGAAGCGGCGGTGTCCTTCAGCGGCATGGAGGAGGCGATGAAAGGCGGCTTATTTTTATGGCCGAGAGATTTTACTGCGGATGCTTACATCAACATTTTACATTCCCGGTATTTATGGCTTGCCTACGGCAATAGTTTGTTTGTTACATTGGTTGGAACATTTATCGGCGTATTATTGACAGCGGCAACCGCGTTCCCGCTTATTAAAGCAGATTTGCCTGGGAAAAAATCATTCGTACTCCTTATTTTGTTCACGATGCTGTTTAACGGGGGGATTATTCCGACCTATCTGCTCGTAAAAAGCATTGGACTTATCAACTCTTTATGGTCATTAATCCTGCCTACGGCCATATCTGCTTACAATGTGATCATTATGATGAGCTTCTTTAGAACGCTTCCTCGGGAGTTGGATGAATCTGCGACAATGGATGGGGCGAATGCCATTCGCATTTTTACCAGTGTCATTCTCCCTCTCTCCAAGCCCGTACTCGCTACGATTGCACTATGGGAGGCAGTTGGTTATTGGAACAACTATTTACAGGCTCTTTATTACCTGAATGATAAAAGCAAGTACGTCCTTACGGTGCTCCTCAGGGATATTATTAATGGGCAGATCGTCGCTCAAATGACAGGGGAAAGCACAGGTTCATCAACGGAATCAGTTATTGCAGCAACCACGATCATGGCTGTTCTGCCAATCCTTGTCGTCTATCCTTTTTTACAGAAATACTTTGTGCAGGGCACGCTAATCGGTTCTGTTAAAGCTTGAGTACAACTCAGCATTCATTTCATTGTTGTATAGGAGGAAACAAATATGATGCGATTTCATCATACATACAAGACAATCCTTATCTTGACGATGGCGGCCAGTCTTACGACGGCTTGCAGTGATACCACAGGGAAAGAGGGCAGCGGTACGAGCTCACCAAGTACAGCGGGTCAGCAAAGCCATGCTGCCGGCAGCGATCCCGCGAAGGTTACCTTTAAGATCTTCCGCAGCTTTCAAGCCCCTGAATACCCGCCCGATGGCGGGCCAGCGAGGCAAAAGGTGCTGGCTGGGCTTGAACAGGCGGGAATCAAAGGCATTGATTACAATGTTTCAATGGCTTCTGGAGAAGAGTACAAGACGAAGCTTAACTTGCTTGCTTCCTCCGGGGATCTGCCGGATTACTTTAGTGTACCGGATTTACTAACGTTGAACAGATTAACTGATGAAGGCTTGATTATGCCGCTGGATGACTTGTTAAAGCAAGCTCCTAACGTTACGAAATATTTAAAGCCTGAAGACTTGGAAATTCTCAAATACAAGGGCAAGCTGTATGGTTTGCCGCCAGGCTACCGTCCAGAGACATTCAATGGACCTAACGTAAACGGGCTGCTGATCCGGCGGGATTGGCTGGATGCTTTGAATCTAAAGACGCCGACTACGTTGGATGAGCTTCATGACGTGCTTAAGGCGTTTACGTTCAATGATCCAGATGGCAATGGGAAGAAGGATACGTTTGGCTTAACGACCAATAAGTTTGTCGGAGCAGGCGCAAATGGTAACTATTTCAGCCCCGTGTTCGGTGCTTTCGGTGTCATTCCGACGTTCTGGCAGCAGCGTGACGGACAGTTGAAGCAAGGCATGGTTCTGCCAGAAACGAAGCAGGCGCTTGCCTTATTGCAAAGCTGGTACAAAGAAGGGATTATCGATCCGGAGTTCCCTATTATGGAACCGAAACAAATGAACGAGAAGATCATTAATTCCAAAGCAGGCGCTTTCGAAGGAACAGCGTTTGATGCTGATCCGACAGGAGCGAACTACAGTGCGCTGAAAAAGACAACGGCGACTGCGAAGCTTGCCTTCCTTGCACCGGCTGCCGGTACGAACGGGAAAAAGGGAGCAGCCGAGAATTCCCCGGCATACAGCGATATTCGGGCGATCTCCGCAAAGGCTAAAAATCC
The DNA here is from genome assembly GCF_038070315.1 of Paenibacillus filicis. NCBI lineage: Bacteria > Bacillati > Bacillota > Bacilli > Caryophanales > Paenibacillaceae > Paenibacillus > Paenibacillus filicis. Next base: position 179,246 of record NZ_JBBPCC010000014.1, read on the forward strand.
CGAGAAGCTGATGGAATTGATCAACTGGTCTGCAGGTCCGGGCTTTGACCTGGTTACATACGGCATTGAGAATGAAGATTACCAATATGACAAAGAGAAAAATAAGATTAAGCTGCTTGTTCCTAATTACTCTGAGCTGTATAAAAAAGGCTTCTCCAACCCGATCCGGTTCCTGCAAGTCGTCGATCGCCGGTGGTTGACGGAGGATGCTACTGCGGCCATGACGGTTTCCAACGATCCCCAAAATCTGGTCCGCAACGAATTTTGGAAGAGTGTGCCGGCGATGAATGACTATCCGGATATTAAGAAGCTCTGGGATGAATATTTCGCCAAAATTGTTACCGGTGCTTGGTCCGTCGATAAATGGGATGAACTGGTCAAACGGTACTACCAAGAGGGCGGACAAGAAATAGAGAAGCAGGTTAATGCGGAGTGGAAGAAAGCGAAATAAACGGTTAATCTTTCAAAGACGACGAATCGAACAACGTTTCCAAAGAAAAAGGAGGACCGTCTATGTTTAATAAAATGCTCGTATCCTATTTGACAATCATAGTCATCCTCGTGATGGTGGTCGGTTCGTCGTACCTCATAATTGTGTCTCATGATATTAAGTCCGAGCTTACGAGATCCTCTCAAGCTCAAATGCAAGGGATGATGAAGCATGCCGAGTCCTTGATTGAGAGTATCGAGCAATTGTCCTTGCAAGTTTCTTTAAAGCCGGGGGTCAATGAGGCATTAACAAATCCGTTTCCGTATTCCATTTTGCAATATGGAGCTTTGAAGGATCATTTGAAGGATGAGGTTAATTCTAACAACTTGTTGTACTCCATTTACTTGTATTTTCGCCTTAACAACCGTATTTTGACTACGAACGAAGGGATCTATACGCTGGATCAATTTTTTGACAAACAGGTTGTAACGACGAACTTTCAATCCAGCATGAGCAAAAGCTATCAGGTTCGCAGCTTGCAGGATACATCACCAACAGAACCTGTTGAGCTGCTTACCTTTCATAGACTTGTCCCCTTGACGGCCAAAGAACCGCTCGGCGAATTAATCCTGAATGTGAAGCGTCAAGCCTTCTTCGATGCCTTGTTTCGGTATGCGAACGTCGATAACAGCAATATGTTTATCATGGACAGCGATCGTCATGTCGTGCTTTCAGAAAGTAATACCAGAAGCAGAGAGCTCAACCTGGCTTTGCAAAGCCTGGATTCGGGGCACTTGCTGTCAGGCTCATCAGGGATGGTGAAGATGAAGTGGGAGGGAGAGACTTACTTCCTCAGCTATGCCAGATCAGATACGACGCCGTGGACGGTTGCAGAACGTATTCCATATTCCGTGTACCAACTCGCATGGAAAAGCAAGGTACAAGCGGCGATTGAAGTTGTGGCCGTGGCGATCCTAATCAGCCTAGCGCTTGCATGCCTGTATAGCATTCGTTTCACTAGACCATGGAAGAACATGGTAAGGGAGTATGTACAGCAGTATCAAGGCCAAGGGAATGCTGCGAAAAAAGACGAAAGCGAGTTGATCGCTGAAGCGATCCGGGAGCTCGTTTCGGAAAATCAAAACATCAAACAAACCCTGGAGCAAAGTGAACCCATTATCCGTTTCCGGTTGATCTATGACATTTTAACAAATCGCGTGTTCGAAACACCGGTCATGGCCAATCGGCTTCAGCATATCGGAATCGTGTTTCCTCATCCTTACTATGCGGCTGTCATTGTGCAAGCAGACATGCAGACTTTGGAGGATCAGGACGACTACAACGAAATCCGCTTAATGCTGTACAGCACCACTGAGAATGAGCTGCGGAAGCGACTTTTTGTTGTGGGGACGATACTGGAAAATCATCAATTCGGGTTTATTTTGAATGTGCCTGTGTCATCATTCATTACGCAGCTAAGGCTGGAATTGGATGCATGCTGCAAAGCGGCGAGGGGGATTGGGCTGGAGGAATTGGGGATCACCCTCCAAATAGCCATTGGCGGCATTTATTCAGCTATGAACGATTTGAACAAGTCGTACCATGAGGCAAAACGGGCGTTACACAATACCGCATGGATGCATCGAACCGACTGTGTCTTTTTCGACGATTCGGCAGATTCAAGAAAATGGAGCTATCCCCTGGCCATCCAGAAGGAGCTGTTGCGGCGCCTTAAGTCGGTAGACCGGGAATTAGCGAAGCAATGCCTGGACGAATTGTTCGACCGCTATATGTTAGGGAAATCTTATACCCGGGATGAGGTTCAAGACACGATCACGTTGATGATGAGCGCGATCGTGCAAGAGCTGTACGAAGACGGTTATTCCCTCGATAAAGTTCATTTACGGTTTCAATCCGTAAGTGAATGCCAACATATAGGGCAGGTGAAAGAGCTATTCTATGGGTATATCAGCGACATCATAACCCTGCTCGAACAATTTCAAGAACATACTCTGAGCAATACTTATATCAGTAAGGCGATTGACTATATGCAGGCTAATTACGACCGGATTGAATCCATCTCCGATATTGCCGAATATGTGGGTGTCAGCTCCAGCTATTTAAGCCGAATGTTTCGTGCAGAGACAGGGAAAACACCACTCGATTACTTGACCCGGCTGCGTATCGATAAAAGCAAAGAGCTGCTGTTCGCAGAAAATTGCAAATATTCGTTGCAGGAAATATGCTGGGAGATTGGTTATCACGATGTGCAGAGCTTCATCCGGTTTTTCAAGAAATGGGAAAAGATTACCCCGGGCGAATACCGCAAGCTACAGCTGGAAAAAGGAGGTGCCTTATGATCGGTCAAGCTCACGATGCTAACACGCCGGTTGCCCGCGCGATTCCGGGATCGTCAAGATCCTTCTTACGAACGCTGCTTAAGTATAAATATTATTACGTGCTGCTGTTGCCGGGACTTATTTATTTTATTATTTTCAAGTACATCCCAATGGGCGGTGTCGTTATTGCTTTTAAGGACTATAAGCTAACGCAGGGGATCACAGGCAGCGCTTGGGTTGGGTTGAAGTGGTTTCGCATTCTATGGTCTACGGGAGATTTCTGGAATGCGCTGCATAATACGCTGCTCATTAGTTTTTATAAACTAATCTTCGGTTTCCCTGCACCTCTTGTGCTCGCGATTTTACTGAATGAGGTAATGAATCAAAAGTTCAAAAGAATCATTCAAAGTATTTTGTATTTCCCGCATTTTTTATCCTGGATTGTGCTGGGAGGCATATTGTTTGCCGTGCTTTCACCAGGAACGGGCTTGCTCTCATGGTTAGGTTTCAGCGGCTCGCCGCTCATGCAGCCGGAATCGTTCCGCTCATTGCTTGTCCTGTCGCACATCTGGAAGGAAGTCGGCTGGGGGGCCATCATTTATTTGGCGGCGATAGCAGGCGTTAATCCGGAGATGTATGAAGCGGCTCGCATGGATGGAGCAAGTCGATTCCGTTTAATTAGGCACGTAACGCTTCCGGCGATTTCAGGGACTATCGTTATTATGCTTATCTTGCGGACGGGTCAAATCCTGTCAGCGGGCTTCGATCAGGTATTTATTTTATCGAACGATGTCGTGGTTCATGTCGCTGACATATTGGATACATATGTCTATCGTGTAGGGTTGAGCATGGGACGATTCTCGATTGCTACGGCCGCAGGATTGTTTCAGTCTTTGGCGGGATTGCTTCTGCTTCTGTTTACGAACTGGCTAGCCCGCCGATTCAACGATCAAGGCTTATGGTAATGGGGAAGAGCTGTTATACAAAAGGTTGAAGGAGATGGAGAACTTTGCATGAAAAGGGAACAACACGTCCGAATGTTATCGTATTTTTTACAGATCAGCAAAGGTGGGATTCGACGGGTGTGCATGGCAACCCTCTGGGGCTGACGCCGAATTTCGACCGAATGGCGGCCGAAGGTACCCATGTGAATCATTCATTCACGTGCCAGCCTGTGTGCGGTCCAGCACGGTCATCCTTGCAAACCGGTGAGTATGCAACGACGACAGGCTGCTACCGCAACGGTATTCCACTGCCTCCGGACCGCAAGACGCTAGCGCACTATTTCCGTGATTCTGGATACCGCACAGGATATATCGGCAAATGGCATTTAGCGAGCTCGGAGCCGGTGCTTGAGGAACAACGAGGTGGTTACGAGCATTGGCTTGCCTCTAACGTGTTGGAATTCTCCTCCGATGCGTATGACACGGTGATGTACAATAATGAGAACGAGCCGGTTCATCTGCCAGGCTACCGGGCGGACGCGCTAACGGATGCGGCCATTCAATTTGTTCATAAGGAGAAGAAAAAGAACCTGAAGGAGAAGTCCGAAGAGCCTTTCTTTCTGTTCCTGTCTTATATTGAACCTCATCACCAGAATCACCTTGACAATTATCCGGCTCCGATAGGTTATGAAGAACAATATAGCGGACGGTGGACACCACCGGATCTCGCTGCGCTTGGCGGTACAGCCCAGCAGCATTTAGGCGGTTACTATGGGATGATTAAGCGGCTCGATGAGGCGCTGGGCCGTCTCATTGATTCATTGCGAAGTTTGCAGCTGCTAGAAAATACGATTGTGTTGTTTACCTCCGATCACGGCTGTCATTTCAAGACGCGCAATTCAGAGTACAAGCGATCCTGCCACGATAGCTCGATTCGGGTCCCGACTGCTTTGATTGGTCCAGGCTTTGAAGCAGGAGGCCGAATTCAAGAGTTGGTTAGCCTGATCGATTTACCGCCTACCTTGCTGGATGCAGCGGGCATTCCCGTACCGGAGACCATGCAGGGCCGCTCCATCTTGCCTTTGGCGCAGAAGAAAAGCATAGAATGGCCCAAGGAAATGTTCCTGCAAATTAGCGAATCCGAGGTAGGGCGAGCCATACGAACGAATCGATGGAAATACAGCGTGTATGCACCAGACAAGAATGGTTGGACGGATGCGGCATCCGATGTCTATGAAGAGCAGTTTTTGTACGACCTTCATGCGGATCCGCATGAATTGAGCAATTTGATTGGCGTGGAAAGCTATGCATCGATCACGGCAGAGCTTAGAGAAAGACTCATCGCCCGAATGATGGAAGCGGGGGAAGAAGCGCCCGAAATACGTCCTGCTAAATCCAGGAAGCTAGAGCAGAGAAGAATATCCGTTGAGGAACTGAGAATCTGACTTAGATGGTTACTGCGATCTGTTGCTTCTGCAAATTTTATGGACAAATATAACAGCAAGGTTTACCTTCATGATAAAGAGTAATGAGACCTCGAACCGAGTGTCGATCATTGCTCTTTTTTATTAGCGCTTGTCTGTACTATATGATAATGCTCGCGAAGAGTGTAAAATGATTTCTGAGAAATATAGAGTATATGTGTATGAACCAAAGATAATTTGCTTGAAAATTAATTTTCACAAAATAACTCATTTTTGGGCAATAATAGGATAGATCCGCTGGCGATTTGATGACGGATGCGGCCTGGTCGAAGATCCCAGCTTCCAGGCTGGTCATGCTGACCCTGGATGAACTGGCAGACAAGACGCTAGGGTACATGGAGTCTGCCTTCCGGTTTATTTCGCTGGAGGAGACCTGCGCTATATCTGCTTGGAGCCGCTGATGCAGGCGATGTGGGCGGGGACACGGTGCCCGGGAATAAAAATAGGGTTGACAACTTGAATTAATATGTCATAATGATAATATCAAATTGATTATATGGATGCATGGAAAGCTACAACCCATTCGAGGAGGTTTTGAACGATGAGAGCCTTGATCGTCATTGATTACACGGTGGATTTTGTCTTAGGCAAGCTGCCTTGCGGGCAGCCGGGCATCGATATTGAGGGCCGGATCGCAGCGCTGACCCGGGAGTTTGCCGCAGCCGGCGACCTGGTCGTCATGGCTGTCGACCTGCATGATGAGGCGGATGTCCACCATCCCGAGTACAAGCTGTTCCCGCCGCATAACTTGCGGGGTACGGAGGGCAGGCGGCTGTATGGGGAGCTGGATGACGCTTATCGCGAATGGAAGGATGCCGTCTATTGGATGGATAAGACGCGTTACAGCGCCTTCTGCGGCACCGATCTGGAGCTACAGCTCCGCAGCCGGGGGATCCGGGAGCTGCATCTCATTGGCGTATGCACCGACATCTGCGTGCTCCATACGGCCGTGGATGCCTATAATAAGAGCTTCGATATTATCGTCCATGAAGACGCGGTCGCATCGTTCAATCCGGCAGGCCATGAATGGGCGCTCGGGCATTTCAAGCATACCTTGGGCGCAGCTGTCGTCCGGGGCGGGGAACAGGCCGCGCTGTAAGCAGCACCCGGCCGTCAGTCCGTCATCCTCTGGCAGGATGGTTGAGACCGAAATCCGCCTATACAACTAGAATCAAGGAGGCGAGCAGGAGGATGGACCAACAGTTAGCCCTGCATACCGATAAATATCAGATCAATATGATGTACGCCCACTGGAAGCAAGGCTCGCAGGACGAGCGGGCCGTATTCGAGGCGTATTTCCGCAAGCTGCCGTTCGGCAACGGCTTTGCCGTCGCCGCAGGCCTGGAGCGGGTCGTGGGTTATATCCAATCGCTGCGATTCAGCGATGCCGAGCTTGCATACCTCCGCACCCAGGAGGAGGGCTATGAGGAAGGCTTCCTGGAGGCGCTGCGCGAGTTCCGGTTTACCGGCAGCCTGTACGCGCTGCCGGAGGGCACGCTCGTCTTCCCGAATGTGCCCCTGGTCCGCGTAGAGGCGCGGATTTTCGAAGCTCAGCTCGTCGAGACGGCGCTGCTGAACATGCTCAATTACCAGACGCTAATCGCCACCAAGGCAGCCCGTATCAAGCAGGTGGCCGGCGAGGACACGCTGATGGAATTCGGCACGCGGCGGGCGCAGGAGATGGATGCGGCCGTGTGGGGCGCACGTGCGGCTTACCTGGCCGGCTTCGATGCGACGAGCAACATGCGGGCGGGCATGCTGTTCGGCATTCCGGCCAAGGGCACGCATGCCCATGCCTGGGTGCAGGGACATGACTCGGAGGAGGAGGCGTTCCGGCTGTTCGCTGACGCGCTGCCCGACCAGGTCACCTTGCTGGTCGATACGTATGATACGCTGCGCAGCGGCGTGCCTCATGCGATCAAGACCGCCAAGCATCTGGAGGCGCAGGGCAAGCGGATGCAGGCGATCCGTTTGGATAGCGGGGATACCGCGTATTTGTCCAAGAAGGCGCGCAAGATGCTGGATGATGCCGGACTGCCTTATGTCAAGATCGTCGCTTCGAATGATCTGGACGAGAACATTATTTTCAACCTGAAGGCCCAGGGCGCGCGCGTCGATAGCTGGGGTATCGGGACCCAGCTCATTACCGGCGGGGATCAGTCGGCGCTTGGCGGTGTATACAAGCTGGTTGCGAGGGAACGTGGCGGCGAGATGATTCCCGTGATCAAAATCTCGGGCAATCCCGAGAAGGTAACCAATCCGGGATTGAAGGAAGCTTACCGGATCATTAACAGGGAGACGGGCAAGGCTGAGGCGGATTACATCGCTCTGATGGGGGAAGAAGACGTCCGGCGCGGGGAGCGGATCAAGCTGTTTGACCCGGTCCATCCCTATATCTACAAACATATCGACGATTACGAGGCGATTCCGCTGCTGAAGCCGATCTTCGAGCAGGGGGAGCTCGTCTACGAGCTGCCTACGCTGGAGGAAATCCGCAGCTATCACCGGAGCCAGCTGGAGCTATTCTGGCCGGAATATCTGCGCAAGCTGCATCCCGAGGGCTATCCGGTCGATCTCAGCACGGCGGCGTGGCAGCTCAAGATGGACTTGATCGCTGCGCATAAGGCTTAAGCTTAAGGAGCTGTAAGCGAGACAAGGAGGCAGGTGCCGGGAGCGCCTGCCTTTGTATTTTTTTGTTGTGGGAGGTTAATATACCTCTTGGTCCAGCCATGTGCGTGACAGATTGCGGGAAAGGTCGATGAGGGTGTTCGTACCTGGACGAAGTAGGAACAGCTCATGTCCGGTCCCCATATAGAGCTGACCGTCAACGGGATAATTCAGTTTGGTCGCATGTAGGCTCGTATCCAGGCGGTAAATGCTCCGTCCCTCGGTAGGATTGCGATCAGGGTTATACATCCCATCGGCCATTTGCACGATCAGGCTGCCGTCGGCTGCTGCCGGATTGCTCAGATCTTTATTCAGCGACCCGAGCGTAATGAGTTGCGGGCTGGCCAGCTTGTCATTCACGCTATGCAGCTTGCCCTGTGTATCCAGCAGGAAGAGGACAGCCGGGCCGTAACGCAGCTCGTTATAGCTCTTGACAATCCAGACCGTGCCGTCGGGATTGAGTAGAACTCGTTCTGGCGGGAAGACCAGGTCTGTCAGCTCGGTGAATGTTCCTTCCTGCTCCAAATAAAGATAATAGCGTCCGGGCGGAGGGCCGATGACCGCGATAGGCCAATAAATATGGAGTGAGACGATGGCTTTCTTGTCATCGATAGGGAAACGGACGGCCTCATAGATCGGCTGCTTATCACCCAGAATGTGCCGGTCTTCATCGCTCAGCTTGCGCAGCAGCTTGGAGCCGCTGTACAGCTCGTTGCCGGTACGCTTTAGCTCGACAGGCTGTGAGCCTGCGTCCCGTCTGCCATTGTACAGCGTTTCTTCGATTGTTCTCGTATCGGCTTCATTGACCCAGACCGGCGGCTCCTGCAGCTTCTTGGAAATTTTCAGCGCACGTTTTTCTTTGTCCAGGAAGACACGGGGATAAGCGTACAGGTCATCTGCATCGTCATAGAAGATGCGGCCGATTAGCCACTGCCCGCCGGTAATGCTAAGCCCGGCAGACTCATCCCAGTCGATACCGAGCTGAAGCAGCTCCCGGGTGAAACGCCAGGTCAGCGGCATGTAAGTGACATCGCGGAACTCCAGGAACGGGTAGGGCTCGCTGCTATTGTCCAGCTTCTGCCCGCCAGGCAGTGCGATCGGATATTCCGCCACGGAAGCTTGATACTTGCGGCGGGGCGAATTGGAGCCGGACAGATCCTGCTCCAGAGCCGCAGGCTTCCAGTCGGCCCCATTGCCGATGGGATGTATCTCGTATACGACGAGCCCTTCCGTCCCCTGCCAATCGGCCTGAATGCCCAGTGCCTGCGTGTTGCTCCACGTTAAGGGCATGTAGGTGATATCCTTGTATACCAGGAAGGGGTAGCGCTGGCGCACATTATCGATCGTAGAGCCATTCACCTTGACCGTATAATCAGGGATCGTGACCACTGCTGCAGCACTGGCCTCAGCTTGTGATAGGGGTGCGGAGCTCCATAGGAGCGGCAGAAGCAGAAATGCGCCCAGCAAGCGTCTTAGACGGGCCGGTTGAACAGAAAAGCTCACTGATTGAACCTCCTCGGGGGATCGAGTGTAACGTACATACGATTAAACGAGCTGGCGTGCAGGAAGTTGCGTTGCAGCGGGTGAACTGGAATATATGCCTGATGAATAGTTTGGCATACGAATAGTGAATGCCCGCAATCTGTCCGTTCAACTTGCGAGACCACCCGCGCTATAGTAAAGTGTGAGAGGAACAATTAACCTACTGACCCAAAGGAGCATCCATCCCATGATCGATCATATCGTACTCGTAAAATTCGGCGAAACTACGACGCAAGAGCAGTTGCAGGAAGTGGCAGACCGCTTCAAGGCGCTGCGCGGCAAGCTGCAGGGCGTTGTCGATCTGCAAGCCGGCATTAACTTCTCCGAGAAAAGCCAGGGCTACCAGATCGTCCTGTCTGTCCGCTTCGAGAACAAGGCCGCGCTGGAAGCCTATGGCCCGAATCCGGATCACCAGGCTGTTGCCGCTTATATCCGCGAAGTCGGCCGCGTCGATAGCATCGTTGTGGATATTGAAATTTAAGCTGTATAGCGATGCAGCAATAGCAGGACCCTGCTATGAAGTGTGACCCGTGAGATGGACACTTTAAAAAGTGCTTTCTCACGGGTCATTTGTGTTTCATTTCTCTATTCATCATTTCTTATGATTAAAATTTACAATTAAATAAAAATATGGTTTTAATTAAAAATAAGCAATGTTACTATTTATAGCAGGGATCTAGACTAGGAGAGGTGATCTAGTATAGGTAAAGTCATAACAGCCGTTGTCATTCTATGTTTAATATGGTGTTGCCCCCGTGCTCAAGAAAGTGATCTAACCGCAACCAAGGAAAATGCGGGTGCTTCGACAATCGCCTATGAGATTCTTCTACCCGACGTTAGCTTTACCGCATGGAAACCTACAGAGGCTATTGGGGAAACGTTTATCCCTATCCATAAAATAGAGCAGTTTTACTCTACTTTCCCTGGTATTACAACAAGCGATTCCATCTCCCAAGCATTTCCCCCAAAAGAATTAGATCATGTTGATTTTTGCCATGAATTTGTCCTCATTTTAACACAGGGTCATCAGCAAAGCGGGATGCATACCCTAAAGGTGCAGTCACTGGAGCTGAAGGAAAATAAGCTTTTGGTTAGGGTGGACCAATCATCATACACCGAAAAATCAATTCAAGTACGTTACTTTCCTCTTACTCTATTAAAGGTAGCACGTAATCAATTGCCGGATGGAGAAATGGACATCGTTTTTCTGGATCAGCACGAACATATACTGGCTAGCTCATTATTTAGCAATCATAGTTGTGCAGGATAACTGTAAAGGTATAAAGTGCGAATCCGGGAAGCACCCGTATCAGCCGTATTCGACCATGACCGGATACGGTTGTTTGCTGTAAGCAATCGTTGTACCATAAGAGTAGATGAAAAGTGAACGCATAAGCAAACGGTCAGGAAGGAGAGCGTTACATGACCGATCAAAGAGAACAAAGAAGCTCAGAGGCTCATACGTCGAGAACAAGACGGTTAGGTTCCAATCGAAGTCCAAGACGCCCCAGGCTGCTGTTCCTTGGATTATGTGGAGCTATGTTGGGGATGGGATTGGCCATCTACATAAATCTGGCGAACAAGGAAAATTTCAAGGGGGACAAAGAGGGCCTTACCTCCAGCGCGCCGCCCGCCGCCCGCTACCAGGAAGCGGTTGAATTCCGCATGAACGATCTGGATCGCGGCTGGGTCCGCTATACGGACGGGATCAAGACGACGACAGACAGCGGCATGACCTGGACGGAGACGGATGTGCTGCCTGAGGAACCTGCCGCAGGATCGCCTTCCGCCCAAGAGAGCGTAAGCCAGAGCGGAAGCGGCGCTTCCGATGCTAAAGCTACAGGCGCGCAGGCTGCCGGGACCGATGGCAAGACGGCCTCGCCCGGCGCACCTGTCCAGGGGCAGGGGGACGAGCAGGGGAAGGTGATTACCGGTTCGGGGGCAGAAGGGAGAAGCGTCATACGCGTACAGTACCCCACAGCGGGCGGTGGCCCAGTCCCGCCATCGTATGAATGGCTGCGTCTGCAAGGTGATCATGCCCCTCTGACGTCAGTGCGCGTTCAAGGGACAGATTACACGGTGAAGCAGGTCCAGTTCATGACGGACCGCATCGGTTGGGCGCTCGTGCAGGACACCGGCGAGCTGCGAGGAAAGCTGCTGGTAACGGCCGATGGCGGCGGCACTTGGCAAACCGAGGTAACGGAGGCTGTGCGGGCGGCTATCGCTCAAGATAAGGAGCTGCTGTCCAAGCGGCAGACGGAAGCCGCACAGTATATGGACGCGGAGCAGGCCAAGTGGGCCTTCGTCTCGGCTTGGCTGTTGATGCCGGACACGGCCAGCCCCGGTGATACGGTGCTTGTGAGGCACAGCCAGGCGGGCGAGGTACAGTGGCAGGGGAAAACCTATGCCTTGCAGCCTTATGGGGCCGGATTTTTTACTTTCTTGCCCATCGGGATGGATGTGAAGCCGGGCAGCTATGCGATTGGGGATCAGAGTCTGAAGATCGTGGCGAAGCGCTTCGAGACGCAGTATCTGAAGGTAACCGAGGAAATGAACAGCATGCGCCAGGATACGAAGCGGATCGATGCGGATCAACAGAAGATCAACGCGGCCCGCAGCAAATCGCAGCCGGAATTTTTGTTCCAGGGGCCGTTCGTTGTTCCCGTGGAAGGGATACTGACGACCCCGTATGGCTACACCCGCTATGTCAATGGCAAGTTCAGTGGCTCGCATATGGCGATCGATCTGGCCGCCAAGGAGGGTACGCCGATCAAGGCTACGAATGACGGCATCGTCGCTCTCGCCGATAGTCTGTATCTGACGGGCAACTCCATCTACCTCGACCACGGGATGGGCTTGTTCTCCCAATATGCGCATCTGTCGAAGCTGAACGTCAAGACGGGAGACCGCGTGAAGAAGGGGGACATCATCGGGCTTGTCGGCACGACTGGCTTCTCGACAGGGCCCCATCTGCACTTCACGTTCTGGGTGCATAATGTACAGGCCAATCCGAATTTATTTATGGATAAGACGCCGTTTGGTTGGGGTGGAAAGCAACCGTAGCACGGCGTTGCTGCTTCTCGTTACGACCAGCATGCATACCCAACAAACCAAGAGCCGCACTTCCTCACGGAAGGCGGCTCTGCTTGTTCTAGATCAGCTGTATGCGTTACGCGTACGCCCGAACCTCCACGACTTCGGCCCGTGGAGCGCCGTTGGTCGATTCCACCACGAGGCGAAGCGCCTCGGCAGCCACAGGCTGACTCAGCGCATGCACTCGCTTGCGCTTGCGGTTGTCCCGCTCGGTGACGACCGTCTGCCATTGTCCACCAATACGGGCTTCGATTCGGTAATCCTTCACCAGCTCAGGGATGAGCTCGAAGTCGGTACGATGGTGATGCAGATTGATCAGGTCCTCGTTCACATCATCGTTGAAAATGATCTCGACGCGCCCAAGCCGTTGAGGCTCGCTCCAGCTCAGCTCCAGCCACTCCGGCTGGCCTGCGGTTAGCGGCTCGGAGCTCCAGAGATGCGGCCCAGCGAACGGCCGGTTGAACCCGTCGGTCACGTTCTCCGGCCGGAAGGCCTCGGTGCCCGCCCCGGCTGGCAGCCGGAAGCAGAACGGCCGCCGGGTCTGGCCCCGCATGCTCCACTGCACGACCAGCTGCTCGGGCGAGTGATCCTCCAGCATCGAGGCGGCCGCATGAGCCTGCTGCCGGTACAGCGGTAGTACGCCGGTTTGCGGCTCCGCCGACAGGTGGACGGAGGCGGAGTCATTGGCCCGGATGATAACGAAGACATTCTGCGCCTCATCCGGCGCCCAGGTCAGGTCGAAGCTCACCCACTGCTCCTGACCCGCGGCTACGCTCGCTGTAGCTGTCGCTTGCTGCGTATGAGGGACATAATTCTCTCCGCGTCCGGTGTTCCATGCTTCCACGGTGAGCGTGGTAGCCTGCTGGGCATCGATCAGCAGCTCCAGACCGTTCAGCGCCGGATCGACGGGAAGCAGCAGCGCCACATCGCCGGAAGCCAGCGGATACGTCTGGGCCGAGCTCGTGACGGCCAGGCCGGTCAGCGTACTGGATGCCTTCACCTGAGCCTGACGCGCCAGATCGAGCGGGTCCCTCGACGGAATGCCGATGATGGAGGCGTCCTGACGAAGCATCGTTTGCAGCAGCTCCTCCAGATGCTCGGCATGCAGCGTGCGCGGAGTGACCTTCTTCTGCACGCAGAGAGCGGCACCGGTGCCGGCCGCCTCGCCGCCGACCGCACACGTAGCCATGACGCGGGTCGTGCCGAAGGCCACATGCGTCGCGCTGATATTGCGCCCGGCGAATAGCAGATTCGAGACATTGACCGAGTAGAGCGACCGGAACGGAATGTGATAGATGCCGTCGGCATGCAGATGCTTGGAGCCGCTCTCGGTGGAATACACGCCTTGGGGTGGATGCAGGTCTATCGACCAGCCGCCGAAGGCGACGCGGTCCTCGAATGGACGCTGGGCCAGAATATCGTTCTGATTCAGCACATAATCCCCGACGAAGCGGCGGTATTCCCGCTTGCCCGGCAGCGAGCCGACCCACTCCAGCGTCATGTTTTCCGAATCGAACTGGCCTGAATTCTTGATATAGTCCCAGACACCATAAATCACACCCCACAGCTCATCGCGGATGCGCTCGTTATCATGGACGATATCGAGCTCACCACCCCATTCGATCCACCAGTAAGCACATCCATTGTCGCCGCTGCGGATCACGCGTTTCAGCGGAATGCTGGTTTTCTCGATATCGATGGCGAAGGAAGGCTTGTGGTAGCGAACGGGACGTCCCGCATCCTTGGTGTAGAACAGCAGGGTGCTGCCGAGCGTGATGTCATCGGCAACCTCGGGCGCCCATTCCTCGTTGTGTTCGCTTCGGGCTTCGCGGCCGATTCTGTACTTGGCGCCGGCCAGAAACCCGATCAGCCCGTCCCCGGTGCAATCCAGGAACACCTCGCTCTCCAAGCGAATCCGGCGCTCGGAGCCCATCATCCAGCCGGTCACGGACAGGATGCGGCGGTTGTCCGCATCGCCTTCCGCCTCGACTTCATGTACATCCGTGTTGAGCAGCAGCCGGATATTCGGCTCTGCGCGGACGGCCTCCAGCAGGACGAGATCCCACATATACGGATTGCCGTCGATATTGCGGTACTGGTTCTCGACGAACAGCTCGCCCATGATGCCGGTCTCCCGGGCATAGCGGTTCGTCCCGTGAGCGGTCGCCCCGCATACCCAGACGCGCACCTCGCTGCTGGAGTTGCCGCCGAGCACGGGGCGGTTATGCACGAGAGTAACCGTCTGACCGAGACGGGCGGCGGCAATGGCGGCGTTGACCCCGGATAAACCGGCACCTACTACGGTAATATCCGCTTTTATCGTTTCCTGAAGCATATCGGACACCTCTTCCGGATTTGTATAATGTCTATAATTTCATCATATGACAATCGTTTTTGTAATGTAATGCATAGAATTTCAAAATCATTTATACTTTATTTCATAAAGTAAAGAGGTGATTGCCATGCAGTCGGTCAGACTGATATCTCATAAATATTGGCACCGGAAGCATCAATTTGCGCTGGAGCATGACATCTATACGTACTGGACGATGTTCGTGCCGGAGGAGGGAAGCTTCGGGTTTCGGATTGGGGAGCATGCGGGAGAAGCTGGCGTGGGTGACGTGGTCATCTGTCCGCCTCAGGTTCGCTTTCACCGCCAGGTGGTGGAGCCGGTATCGTTTCATTTTCTTCATCTGGAGCTGGAGACAGGGAGGCAGGAAGTGGAGGCAAGAGAGGGGGATATGGAGGACGCAGGTATCCCTTCATTCTGGAGTTTCGGGCTAGGAGGGATGGCGCAGAGGATCACGAGCCTGGCGGGATGCTGGACCTTCCAGGACAAGCAACGGCTCGCCTCGACCTGCCGGCTCTTGCATGAACAAGCCGCTGGCTTTGGGCAAACCCGTGATCTGCTGAAAACCCATGCGGTCAACGATCTGTGGCTGTGGACGCTGCTGGAGCGGATGCCGCAGTCGCCAGAGCTGCCGAACGCTTCTCTGCCGTCTTCCGGCGATTCTGTCATGGACCGGGCGAGGGCTTATATCCTGGAGCATGCCTGCGAGGAGCTCAATCTGCGCGGGCTGGCCGGACAGCTTCAGGTGACGCCGGTCCAGCTGACGAGGCGCTTCCGGGCGGCCTTCGCCGTTACGCCGATGGATTTTGTGACGGAGCTGCGCCTGAGCCGAACCTGTCGTCTGCTGGAGGAAACGTCCCTAAGCCTCGAGCAGATTGCTCCGCAATGCGGCTACGAGAACGGATATTACCTTAGCCGGATTTTCACGCGGAAGAAAGGGATGACGCCGTCGGCGTATAGAAGGCTGCATCGGGTATAACACTCAAGCAGCATTGTGGGTTACGTGGATACCACGATAGAGTCCAGTAGAGAGGTTATCGCTAAGCTAACCGACTTTACCTAGGGGGTTCCGCCGTTGTCCGGCCAATCCACAGCTCCCCTTGGATGCGAATGTGCTCGCACGGCAAGGTAGGATTGGCGATGCGCCAGAGCATGCGATCGGCGGCGCGATACCCGGTTTGGCGTACAGAGAGCAGCGGCCGGGTAAACTCCGGCAGGGAGTCCGGCTGCTCATGAAGCATGCCGACCAGGGAAATATCCTCGGGGATGCGAAGGCCAAGCTCGGTGCAAAGCTGATACACGGCAGGGATTTCGCTGTCGACGCCGCAGATGATGGCTGTGGGCTGATAGCGAACAAGCTTGGCACGCAGGTCTTCAACCCAATGCGGATTCGTATCCCGTGCATCAATGGAATGCATGAGGGGATCGATGGCCGCCTCAAACTCATTCATTGCATGCAGAAACGCCTGCCAGCGCAAAATAAACCCCCGTCTGTGGTGCGTATCCCCCACATACATGATGTTGGCATGACCTATCGAGCACAGGTAGGCCACGGCTTGGAAGGTCGCCTCATAAATGTCCCAGATGACGCTGTCTACCTTGGTGCCGAGCGGTGGATAGCTTAGTAAGATTTTGGGGATCGGCAGCTTCAGAAGCTCATCCTCCCAGGTTTTGGGCGTTAGGCTTGGAGCAATAAAGATACCGTCGGTATAGGCGAGGCCATGCTCTTCGATCCAGCCGGACATGGCTTTGTCCCGGATCGAGGTTGGCAGCTGGCAGGTCTCAATATGGTGGCCGAAGGAAGCGAATCGATCGCGCAATCCTTCGATTAAGCGCGCATTATAGGTCACAGATGCCTCGGTTTGAACGAGCAGGAATCTCAAGTTTTCTACAGGGTAAGGGACGATGTGCTCAGCCCGCAAGCTGCGGAGTTGATCCTTGGTCAAATACCCCCGCTGCTCCATCGTCTGCAGGATAAGCTGGCGGGTCGTCTCGGACATGCCGGGTTTACCTTTTAAGGCCTTAGAGACCGTTTGTACCGTAAGTCCGAGCTCTTTGGCGATCGTTTTTTGGGTTACCTGCTTGCGTATAGGCATGTAAGATCACCTCTGATCGGGAGGATGCTTGCTTGGCTTCTATCGTAGCATGTTCTCTTTTTTGATTAAACTAAAATTAAACTAGTTTCACGTTAGGGGCAGCTTATAATAAAGCTATCCGATAACGTGGAGGTAGAGCCCATGAGCAAACAAACGGCACAAACGATTACCATTTCATCTGAGCTGCCGGTTTCCTATACCCCGGATGTGGTCGTTGTAGGCGGCGGCGCATCGGGTGTTGCTGCTGCGATGGCAGCGGCACGTAATGGAGCAGACACCCTGCTGATTGAGCAGCGGGGGTATTTAGGGGGCATGGGAACAGCTGCGTTAGTTCCGGCTTTCTGTCCATACTCCGATGGGGAGAAGCCGATTATACGCGGGATCGGTCTGGACTTATTAAATGAAATGAAGCGGGAGGCAGGAGACGCTTTCCATAGACGATTTAAGGAGCAATTGGACTGGGTGCCAATCGATGTGGAAACCTTGAAGCGGGTCTATGATCAGCAGGTTTTGGAAAGCGGTGCCAAGCTGTTGTTCCACACGGTAGCCGATCAGGTGCTGCTGGAAGGGGATCGCATCCGTGGACTGGTCATCAGCAACAAATCGGGGCGTTCCGTTGTTCAGGCTAAGCTGTACATCGACGCGAGCGGGGATGCGGATTTGGCGGCCTTGGCCGGCGTGCCGTTCCAGACAGGCGGGGAAAACGGAGAGCTGCAGCCCGGCACGATGTGCTATGTGGTGACAGGAGCGGATAAAGCTCGCTTTGATCAATTTTGTAAGGACACCGGACAGTCGCAGCAATTGGACAAAACGATTGTGGAAGCACAGCAAAATGGCGATCTTCCGGAAGGCCGCAAACGTGTATCCGGTATCGCGTGGATTACGGATTCGATTGCGGGGTTTAACTTTGGTCATATCTTCGGGATTGACGGTACGCGTGCAGAAGACTTAACGTATGCTGCGGTCGAAGGGCGCAAGCTGATTGATCTGCAAATCAAATTTTTGCGTAAATATGTGCCGGGGTTCGAACAGATCCATCTGGTCCACTCCGGAGATCAAATCGGCATCAGAGAAACGCGCCGCATCGCCGGAGATTATACGCTCGTCGTGGACGACTTCATCTCCATGCGGACATTCGAGGATGATATTGCCCGCAATGCGTATTTTATTGATATTCATCTTGCCAATGCCAGCAGCACCATGGTGATTAAGCATCTGCCCAAAGGCAAATCCCATGGCGTTCCTTACCGCTGCATGCTGCCGCAAGGGAAATCCAATCTGATCGTCGCCGGACGCTCGGTTTCGTCCGATCGCCCTGTTCAGGGCTCGCTTCGCGTGATGCCAAACTGCTTTGCGATGGGGCAAGCGGCAGGCACGGCTGCAGCGATGGCAAGCGTCACAGGTGGAGGTTTCCGTGAGGTGAACATCGCTGAGCTTCAGGCTAAGCTGGTTGAGCAGGGAGCATGGCTGGGCGAACATCCGGGCAAGGCGGAAGCCGTTGCCGTAGCCTCCGGCCATATTGAATACGACGAGGAAAGTCATTAATGGCATAACTGCGGAAGATCGTCCCCGACCTGCCCCGAGCAGAGGAGACGGTCTTTTTGTGATAGCGGGATGTATCGGATCTCGTAGTATAGTAGTTACATGCAAGAGGATAAGGGGGACTGGATAGAGCATGTTTCGACTCGTAATTGTAGATGACGAGCCTACGGTCCGTCATGGCTTAATAACTTATTTTGATTGGGGCAACTATGGCATTGAGGTTGTTGGAGATGCGGATGATGGCGACGTGGGCTTGGAAGTGATTGAGAGCCTCAAGCCCGATATGGTGCTGATGGACGTTCGCATGCCGCAGATGGATGGGATTCGGCTTGCGCACGAGGTGAAGTCGCGCTTTCCAGCGATGAAGATTGTGTTTGTGAGCGGGCATGATGATGCGGATTACTTGAAATCTGCTCTGAAGGTCAGTGCGGTGGATTATATATTGAAGCCTGTCGATAGGCTGGAATTAGCTGAAGTTGTTGAACGGGTCGTCCAAGAATTAAAGGAGGCTCAGCAAGAACGTACCTATATCGTCGATATGCAGGTGAAGCTGACACAAAGCATGCCTTTGCTGCGCGAAAAATTTCTGATGTCACTCATTCGCGACGGGATTCCGCATCCGGCTAGAATCCAGGACCGGCTTGATTTTCTAGGGCTGGATCTGCCTGTCGAGGCTACCTATTGGATCATCGTTGTGAAAATCGACGATAGCGCTCAAGTTTTGGCGACACGCTCCGAGAGGGACCAGCAGCTGTTATCCTATTCGATTCTGAATATTATCCAGGAAATTATCGGGAACTCCATGCAGGGATATGCTTTCGAAAATCGCAATGCCGAATTCGTAGGCATTCTGAGAATGGGCGAGGAGGATACCCAGGAGGAGCTGCTGCTCGGTGTTGCGGAGGACATTCGAGACAGCTTGCTGAAATGGTTGAAAATAAGCGTGACAATTGGCGTAGGCGATCGAATCTCCGAATTAGCGGCTTTGCCGCAATCGTACAACCAGGCACAGGAAGCAGCTGACCATCGCTGGTATTTGGGCAAGAACCGGATCATTTCCATCGATCATCTGCAGCATGATAACGAAGCCTCGTACCGTTTCGATTCCGCACAGGGAGAGCGTATCCTGTCTGTTATCAAGTCTGCGGATAGGGAGGCGCTTCACGCTCAACTGGACGATGTGTTTATCCCGCTTTCCCAGAACCGCAGGCAAGGGTTCGCGAGTGGACGAAACGCTAGCTTACAGTTAATTTTGCTGACAAGCCGGCTGCTGCAAGAGGTAAATTTATTAGGACCCGAGATGGAAAGGAAGGAAAGAGACGTATGGGAGCGCATTTTCAAGCAGGAGCGGATGGCCGAGCTTAGGGATATTGTGGAAGACCATCTCTTGCAAGTCTGTGACTGCATGGAGGAGAAGAGAAAAGGGAAGCCGAAAAACGTCATTGAACGGATTCATGCTTTAATCGAGCAGCGCTACGCGGAGAATTTGCAGATAGGCGATATTGCCAAGGAAGTGTATTTGTCTGCGACTTATATGTGCCTGCTGTTCAAGCAGGAAACCGGTGAAACCATTAACGAGTATATGACCAAGGTGAGAATTGAGAAGGCAAAGGAACTGCTCAGCGATCCCCGCAACAAGTTTTACGAGGTTTGTTACCAAGTCGGCTACTCGGATCCGAGCTATTTCAGCAAGCTGTTTAAGAAGTACGCCGGACTTACGCCAAGTGCATACCGCGACCAGATGATGTAAAGAGGGTGCCAGATGAAGCGGTTGCTTATTCGTTGTTGGAATTATGTGTTGTTGCTCATAAACGCTGTGTTGACAGCTAAGTACTGGCTGCTGGTCTATGTGATGGTTATTCTCATTCCTGCAGCTATTCTGCTTGTGGCGCATACCCAGCGGTCTTCTCACATCTTGGAAGAGGAAGTAACCAATACGATGCTGCAGACGCTCAAGCAGGCGAGCATTAACTTGGATTTTCAGTTCGATTCGGTCCGGGATACGTCCAATACGTTATTTATGAACCCTATGCTTGCAGAATACTTAAACCGTCAAGCCACGATGCAGCAGCAGCTGGAGTCGCTCAAAGAATTGAGATTTTTGGTCGATAGTGCTCAGACGAATAGCACGGTGTTCCGGGTTCGTTTGTTCGTGAACGGGGATCGCTTATTTACGGGCGAACGGGTGAACTTTTTTACACAGGAAAGTCTGGCGGGCTGGCCTTGGTATGACAGGGTTATGAATTCAGGAGGCGCCATCGTATGGTCGGGTGCTTATCTGGAGTCGTTCATCGATAGCGGCCCGGCGTATGTGTTCTCAGCTGCAAGAATGCTACGGGATTTGCATCATTACGATCAAATTTCCGGCGTGCTGCTCGTTGATATGGCTGAAAAAACGATTACCGATATTTTGAGCAAAATTAAATTAACCAAAGAGGGTAACATTTATTTGCTCGCGAGCGATGGTACGATCGTGTCGCATCCGGACAAATCGCTGCTCGGCCAAAAGATGATGGAAACCGAGCAATTCGAAACGATTGCTCAAAGTGATGAAGGTGTTGTGCGACTGCCCGATGATAAGGATCCGAGATTCGCGATCTATACGAGGGTAGCTTCCACCGGGTGGAAGCTGGTAGCCGAGGTGCCGCAATCGGAGATTAGCTCCCGGGCTGTAGCCCTGAATCAATTCTCAGGGATAGCGACTATTTCGACCGTGACGATTCTGTTCTTGCTGCTCGTGTTCATCCTGCTGGCGATGATTGTTCGCAATATGAACCGGCGCATTCAAACGGTCATCCGGACGATTAAACGAGGCGGCATTGAAAGTCTGGACGATCGCATATTAAACGCCGGTGGCGACTTTAAGCTGCTTGAACATAGTGTGGATCACCTCATCCGCAGAGTGCATGGCTTGATGGAGGAAACCTATCAATCCAAGGTGCAGGAGCGGGAAGCGCAGCTTCGGGCTTTACAAGCGCAGATTAATCCGCATTTTTTGTACAATACGCTCGATACGATTAATTGGATTGCGATCGGACATAACGCGCCCGAGATCTCACAAATGATCACCGGCCTCGCTAAATATTTCCGCCTCAGTCTCAATAAAGGCCGGGATTTGGTCAGTGTAACCGATGAGCTTAACTTGGCCAAGGTGTACTTGGAGATCCAGCAAAGCCGGTTTCCCAAAAGCTTCGAGGTTCAATTCGACATGGAAGACGGGCTTGATGCTGTGGAAATGCCTAAGCTCACGCTTCAGCCCATTGTGGAGAATGCCATTCTGCACGGAATACGCAAATCCAAGGGCAAGACCGGCTCCATTCTTGTTCAAGCGAAAAAAGAGGAGGGCGATCTGCTCCTCTCCGTCACAGATGATGGCATCGGCATGGATGAGCAGCTTGTGCAAAGCTTGCTGACGCAGCCTCGTCCTCCTATGAAATCGGACAATTCAGGAAGCTCGTACGGTCTGTATAATGTGAACGAAAGGATCAGGCTGTTCGCCGGAGAGCCCTACGGACTGACGATATACTCTAGGCCGGGTGAAGGAACGACGGTAGTGGTTCGTATGCGTATCCGAAAACCATAAGATTGCACCAGAAACAGAAATATTACCATCTACATCCCATTGATGCCCACCGATATAATGATCCTATAAGAACATGGAGGTGAGCCATTGATGAGTACCACACAAGCCGAGCTAGAAGCACAGACAGCTCACGCCAAGCCAGTCTCGAAGGGGAAAAGCCGATGGAGGCTGATCCTAAGCAACTATGATTTGTACCTGCTGCTAGTGCCCGGATTGATCTTTTTATTGCTATTCAAATATGCGCCGATGTACGGCATTATCATCGCGTTTCAGGACTTCAATATCTTCGATGGGTTTGCGGGGAGCCAGTGGGTAGGGCTGGATCAATTTCGGAAGCTCATGAATTCCGAAGAGTTCTATCAGGTTTTTATCAATACGCTGCTAATCAGTGTGTACAAGATTGTGCTCCTTTTTCCGGTACCGATCCTCATTGCGCTTTTCTTGAATGAGGTTCGTAAGGTCTTGTTCAAGAAGACGATTCAGACCATTATTTTTCTTCCGCATTTCTTATCTTGGGTCATTATATCCGGGCTGTTTATTAATATCTTATCTCCGGCAGGCGGTATGGTGAACAATGTGATCCAATGGTTCGGAGGAGAGCCGATCTCCTTCTTCCTGGACAACCAGTTTTTCCGCAGCGTCGTTGTATTTACAGCAGGCTGGAAGGAATCCGGCTGGAATGCCATTATCTTTATCGCAGCGATTGCAGGAATTGAGCAGGAGCAGTATGAAGCGGCCTCTATCGATGGAGCAGGACGCATTCGGCAAATGCTATATATTACGCTGCCGGGCATCTTGCCGACGATCATTCTGATCTTCATTCTACGTTTGGGATACTTGCTGGAGGCGGGTACGGAGCAAATACTCACGATGTATAACTCCATCGTCTATCAGTCGGGGGATGTCATCGGCACGTTCGTATACCGCCAAGGTCTTGGCCAACAGGATTACAGCTTCAGTACGGCAGTCGGATTATTCAACTCCGTCGTCGGGTTCATCCTCATCGTAGCCGGCAACGAATTGAGTAAAAAGCTGATCAAACGCAGTATTTGGTAGGAGGTGGCGAATATGCACAAAAAAACGATTGGCGACTGGTCCTTAGACTTTCTTATCTATCTGGTATTGCTCCTCTGCGGCTTAGCGACCTTGCTGCCGATCGTCAATATTTTATCCAAAGCGATCAGTGAGGAATCAGCCGTAGTTTCCGGTAAAGTGGGTATTTTTCCTGTTGGCTTCCAGCTGGATACGATGAAATACGTCGTCTCTTCCAGCCAGTTCCTTCATTCGATCGGTATTTCATTGCTGATTACGGTTGCAGGAACGCTGCTGGCCATTTTGATCACAGCGCTGACTGCCTATCCTTTGTCCAAAAGACATCTGCCCGGCATTTCCTTTATCATGCTGCTATTTATTTTCACGATGATGTTTAATGGAGGAATTATCCCGAATTACTTGCTGATGAAGCAGCTGCATCTTATTAATAACTTATGGTCCCTCATACTGCCTGCTCTGATCAGCGTGTTCAACATGCTTGTCATCAAGAGCTATTATGAATCCTTGCCGGAGGCGCTGGAGGAATCCGCCAAAATGGACGGTGCCCGTAACCTTACGATTCTTTTCCGGATTATCATTCCATTGAGCGTTCCTGTCATCGCAACGATTGCTCTTTTCTATGCCGTGTACTTCTGGAATGATTACTTCCATCCGATGCTTTACATCAATGATGCAGGTCTGAAGCCGCTGCAGCTGTACTTGCGTGATATCGTGATGGATGCGGATAGTTCGAATGCCGTGAACAAGAGCGTAGACGACATGATGAACGTATCACCGGAAGGCATTCGGGCGGCAACCGTCATCGCTTCCATCATTCCGATGCTGCTTGTGTACCCTTATTTGCAAAAGCATTTTGTGAAAGGCGTTCTGATCGGTTCGGTAAAAGGGTGAACTTGCATGATCCCATTATGGAGTTTACGAAGGGGTTCATGATCAAAATATCTATGACCAATGGAGGTTTGCACATGTTCAAAAAACACCATAAAGCCGTGCTTCTAACGCTCACAGCAAGCTTGTCGGTAACCTCATTAGTTGCTTGCTCCTCCAAGAGCAGCACGCCTGCAGACAACAGCTCTGCCCCAGCAGCAACCGCCGTGCCAAAGCCTGAATTAAAATCGCTGCAAATTTGGCAGAAGGACGACTACAATACGTATCCGGTTGCAAAATTTCTCGAGGAAAAAACAGGCTACAAAGTGAAGTATGACATGCTGCCGCAGGATAAAGCGCAGGATAAGCTGAATATTCTCATTGCTTCCGGTGAGCCTTATGATGCTATCACGACAGGCGGCGGAACAGATTTCAAAGCGTTATATGCGGATTATGCGAAAAAAGGCGCCCTGACCGACCTTGGACCGCTAATCGATAAATTCGGGCCGAATATCAAAGCAGCCATTGACCCTGCCGTTCTAGAGGCGGCGAAGGTAGACGGCAAGCTGTATGCCATCCCGACGAAAACCATTCCTTATGCAGCGGAAAGCTTGTATGTGAGACAGGATTGGCTTGAGAAGGTAGGCATGAAGGCTCCCACGACTCTGGATGAATTGGTTGCTGTTTTGAAAGCGTTTAAAGAGCAAGATCCCGGTGGCAATGGCGATAAAAACATCCCGTTAACGATCAAAGGCGATGCCATGTTCATCAGTAACATTGTGGGTGCCTTCGGCATGCCGACCTTCTGGAATGATGTGAATGGGAAGCTGACACCGCGTATTCTGGATCCTGCGTACAAAGATTATGTCGCGTTTGCTTCGGAGCTCTTTAAACAAGGCTTACTCGACAAAGAGGCCGCCGCCAATAAAGACGCAACGGCAAAAGAGAAGTTCGCAAGCGGCAAAGCCGGTATGATTATTCTTCACTGGGCCGATGTGCCTGCCGTGACGGATGCGCTTGTCAAAAATAATGCTGCAGCCAAGGCTGCCTTTCTTCCTGCGTTAAAAGGAAAGGATGGCAAGGCGGGCTTAAACGCTGCAACAGGCTTTGATCGCATTACCTTCATTCCCAAAGCATCCAAGCATCCGGAGGATGCGATCAAATGGATGAATGCCAAGCTTGAAAGCGCAACGTTCAAAGAGATGGCCATCGGTCAAGAAGGCAAGCATTACACGTTCAAGGACGGTGCTTATACACCGATTCAACCGATCTTTACGGAAGAGCGCAATCAAGCCAACAACTTCCTGATGGGGACAGACGATAAAAACTATCCCACTTACTGGCAGGCACGTGTTCGCAAGGATGTGCGTTTATTCGAGGCATGGAATTTCATGAATAAGATTGAACCGGAGAGTACCCGAATTAATGACCCGTTAGGATTCGCGCCTTACCTGCCTGAATTCTCGAAAAACTTCCAGCAGTTAAACACGATGGTGGGAGACTATACGACAAAGCTTATTTTCGGTGCGGAATCCATCAGCGGGCTGGAAGCTTTCCAAGCAAAATTCAAAGCAGCCGGCGGAGACGCCAGCTACAAGGAAGTCAATGATTGGTACGCAACCGCGAAGAAATAAGCAAAGCCGCCCCGAGGAGAGAGAACTTGCCTGCAAATATTTGCTGCAGGTTCTCTTCTTTTTTTGCTAAAGCAAACGGATTGTATATGGAGGAAGAGCAATGGAGACTAATGAGCATTCGAAATGGCAGGGGAAAAGCTGGTGTACGCTGGGAGATAGCATCTCCGCAGCAGGTGGCTATCAAACCTTGGTAAGCGCAGCGCTTGGTTTCTCTACCGTTCGGAATGAAGGCAGAAGCGGGTGTCCACTCACCGCAGGAGGAGACTCGGATGATGGGGCTACCGTGCATATCGGACGACAGATGGAGCCTGTGTATGATTGTGTGACGATCTTCGCGGGAACGAATGATTTTCGGCTGGATAAACCGATGGGCCGGCAGGAAGAGAAGGATATCCATACGTTCTATGGGGCATATGTCACCTTGGTTGAGGATATTTTAAGCAAAAATCCCGCGTGTCGTCTCAACTTATGGACACCGCTCCAGCGTGACAAGGACGGGTATGGCATCGATTCCGTGAATGCACAAGGCCACCGATTGGAGGATTATGTAGAGGCCATCCAAGTTATTGGCGCCCGGTATGCGCTCCCTGTACTGAACTTGTACACGGAGAGCGGCTTCAATCGGTTCACGTTAGGCTTCCTAAGCGATGACCGGCTGCATCCCAATGGAGAGGGCTTTAAGCGGATTGCAGCCATGGCCATTCCTTTTCTAAAACGTATCTAGCTTAGGAGGGATGCAGCTTCCTGGTAGAGCAGATGCTTGACCCAGACTCTCTGACGGGTTCTAGGCTAAGGCGGGTGAAGGTTTCTAGAGCACGTATTGGCTCTCTGGTATGCAATATCCCCTAAACTCTCTGCCTTGTGCCTCTGAAGTCATGCTACAATAAACTAGAATGGGCCAAGAGAATAAGGACATGAGGGGCGATTCCAGCTATGATGACAAACGCGGGAAATAAGGTCAGATTCGGGATAATCGGCTGCGGCAATGTAACGGAGATCAAAAGCGGGCCCGGCCTGCAGAAGGCGGACGGCTCGGAGCTCGTCGCCGTGATGCGGCGCAATGGCGAGCTGGCGGAGGATTACGCGCGCAGGCATGGAGTGGGGCGCTGGTACACGGATGCACAGGCGCTGATCGACGATCCGGAGGTGGACGTCGTCTACATCGCGACGCCCCCAGGCTCGCATCTGGCTTACACGCTGGCGGCGGCCAAGGCCGGCAAGCCGGTCTATGTCGAGAAGCCGATGGCGCTCAATGAAGTGGAGTGCGAGCAGATGATCCAGGCTTGCCGGGAGGCGCAGGTTCCTCTCTATGTCGCGTACTACCGCCGGGGCTTGCCACGCTTTCTGAAGGTCAAGGAGCTGCTGGAGGCGGGAGCGATCGGCGAGGTACGCTTCGTCAGCACCTACCAGACGCAAACTTCCCCGCAGCTTCGGAACGGTGAGGTGCCATGGCGCTTGCAGCCGGAGCAATCCGGAGGCGGTCTCTTCTTCGATCTGGCGAGTCATACGCTGGATGTCTTGGATTTCCTGTTCGGTCCGATTACCGAGGCCAAGGGCATCGCCGTCAATCAGGAAGGACGCTTCCCGGGCGTGGAGGATACGGTGACCGGTACGTACAGGTTCGAGAGCGGCGTGCAGGGCAGCGGAACCTGGTGCTTCTCGGCTTATGCCCATGAGGACCGCAATGAGATTGTCGGTTCCAAGGGTAAGCTCGTCTTCTCCACGTTCGGCCACGAGCCGATCCGCCTAGAGACGGCGGACGGGGTGCAGATCTTCCCCTTCGAGGCGCCGGCTCATATCCAGCAGCCGCTGATCCAGACGATGGTGAACGAGCTGCGGGGGACAGGAAGCTGTGCGAGTACAGGTGATTCCGCGATGCGGACGAGCCGGGTGATGGATGAGCTGACCCGCGGATTTTATACGCAGGATTGAAGGTAAACTTGATTAACAATCATTTTTTCCCAAGCGATTTGGCTGGAAGCAGGTTATACTGATTGTACATTCTGATGAAAAGGAGGCCGATCGACATGATTGACGTTTCGCTAAGAACCTTGCATCTGTTGTACCTAACTTCATACGCGGGCGCGTCGCATCGGCCTTGTCGGACCACATAGAGCCAGGGCATCGCATACAGGACCCTTACGGGGGGCTGTGTATGCGGGTTCGGATCTAGGATCGGGAGAGCCAAGCGCGAGCTGCTGCGCCCGCCCGTACCCGAGATTGCCGCTTGTTCTTCATAACCGTAGGCGACGAGGCTTACGGTTATTTGTGTTATCCGACTATGAGAGGAATGTTTGAATTTATGATCGTAAACGAACGTACAGGCGAAGCCCTAGACGCTTATTACCGTGAACTGGAGCTGCCCGCCGGAAAGCTGCATGTCTACGCCAATGAAGAGCTATTCCGCGCGCTGGATTACCAGGTATTCGCCATGGCTAACAACAATCTGCAAATTCCGAATTTGACGTATATGAGCTATACCCCGGATGTGCATGTGGGGGTAGGCACCTGCATCGGCACTACAGCCGTCTGGCCCTCAGAAGGAGGCTTCGTATCGCCCTCGATCGTCGGCAGCGATATTGGCTGCGGCATGAGGGTGCACCTGACCAATATACATCGCGACGAGCTGAAGGATATCAAGCTGCGCCGCAAGCTGGTGAAGGCCATCGACCGGTACCTGCCTGCCGAGGAGCATGCACGCGGGCACTATTCAGATATCCGGCTGGAGCATATCGTGCGCAAGGGGCTGCACGGTCTCCCGCACAAGTATGTGCCGGACCACTACACACCGAAGAAGTCGACCTCGCTGTCCCATGTGGAAAGCTCCCGGTACAGCTTCGACGAGAGCGTGCTGGACCGGTTCCCGGACCGGGTCTGGCACCGGGCTCACCGCCAGCTCGGTACGCTGGGTGGGGGCAATCATTTTGCCGAGCTGCAGGCGGTGGAGATTGACGAGCGCAGCCGTGACGTGGCCGAAAGCTGGGGCTTGTTCGACGGGCAGGTCGTCGTTATGATCCACTCCGGCTCCCGGGCCTGGGGCGGGGCAGTCAGCCAGTATGGCTCTTCGGAGCTGGTGAAGGTCATGCGCAAGCTGGGTCTCGGAACGGCCGATCCCAAACTGGTGTATGCCCCACTGGCTGAACCGGCCGCACAGGATTATGTACATCTGTTGTATTCCGCTCTGAATTATGCGGTGACGAACCGCCACCTGATCGCTTACGCGATCCGCGAGGCGTGCCGGGAGGTGCTGGGCACGGCGTTCGAGATGCGGACGCTGTATGACCTGATGCACAATTATGCCTGGGAGGAGCAGCAGGAGGGAAGCGTGCACTTCGTTCACCGCAAGGGGGCTACGCGCGCGCTGCCTGCCGGTCATCCGGACAATCCGGCGCCATATCTGGCAACGGGGCACCCGGCCTTGATCCCAGGCTCGATGGGAACGGCCTCCTACATCATGGTCGGGCAGGCGGGAGGCCGCGACAACTATTACTCGATCTGCCACGGAGCAGGCCGGATCCGGTCTCGAACGGCGACCAAGAAGCTCGTATCGGTGAAGGACTTCGCAGCCGCGCTCGGTGTAGGGACCGAAAATGAGGTGGTGATCAACCACCGTACGCTCGAGGGACTCGTTGATGAGTCGCCCCAGGCTTATAAGGATGTCGATCAAATTATCGAAAGCGTCAAAGGGGCCGGGCTGGCCATTCCGGTAGCGGCATGCCGTCCGCTGGCGACGATCAAGGGGGTATAAATATGAAGGAACTGAAGCGAGATCATGCGGTTCAGACATTGTTTATGACGGCGGAAGCCTATGAGGATGTGTTGTCGCGCATCCGGTTCGAATTAAGCGGCTTATACGGCTATGAATTCGACGCCTACGTATGCGATGACGGTAGCGAGGATTACTGGCAGCTCCTGGAGCAGGATATCCGGCATCGCTACGAAGGGCTCGAGCATGTAGCGCGCATCTTCGAGTTCGTCGAGTCCCGCGCGTTCGCGATCGACGGAGATAGTGGCACGGCGGGAGAAGCAGATGGGCGGTACCGCATCTACAGCTCGCTACGCAATAATGTATTTGCTTATCCGGCTTGGGGCGTGGCGCTGGCCCGGGTTCCGGTATTCCGCCAGCACGGGCTAAGCTGCGAGGACTTCGTCTTTGCCCGCGATGACCAGGCTCTGCAGTCCTTTCTCGCCTTCACGGCAGCCCGGCGCCGGGAGCAGGACCGCCGTCAGGTCACCGTGTTCACCGATACGAGGGACGGGATGGAGCGGCAGATCGAGCCGATCACCCGCACGGTGGACCGGGAGGACGTGATCATGGACGAGGGGCTGAAGACGGAGATCTTCCGAGCGATCGACCAATTTTTCGCGGAGGACCGGTCGTTCTACCAGTTGTACGACGTGCCGTACAAGCGGGGGATACTGCTGTACGGCAAGCCGGGCAACGGCAAGACGACGCTGGTCAAGTCGATTGCAGGCAGCATCTCTGCGCCTGTCGCGTACTGGCAGCTGACGGAGCATACGAGCAGCGCCTCGATCCAGGAGGTGTTCCAGGCGGCAGTTGCGATGGCGCCGATGGTGCTGGTGGCGGAGGATATTGATTCGATGCCACAGCATGCGCGGTCTTTTTTCCTGAACACGCTGGATGGGGCGACCTCCAAGGAAGGCATCTTCCTGATCGGCACGACGAATTTCCCGGAGCAGATCGATCCGGCGCTGATGAACCGGGCGGGGCGCTTCGACCGCGCCTATGAGATGACGCTGCCGGACGAGGAGCTGCGTCTCGCTTACCTGCGGCGCAAGCAGCTCGGCCGGCTGATCGGGGAGGAAGCGCTGCCTGAAGCGGCACGCCTGACCGATCAGTTCACCTGCGCTCAGCTCAACGAGTTGTACGTGTCCGCAGCACTGCAGTGGCATACGGAGGGCCGTGCGGAGCTGCACGCGCTGGTCCGCGCGATGAGGCAGGAGCTCGACAAGAGCCGGCGGCAGACCTGGCTGCGGGATAAGCCGGATTCTGCGGTAGGTTTTCTGGCAAGCGGGCATTAGGACTGTAACTATTCGATCTTGACCTGCGTCCAAGGGTGAAAGGAACTTTTCGTGAGGTGATGACGCTTGGACAGGTATAGACGATGGAGAGCAGGCTGGTATGGCGGGGCCGTTCTGCTGCTCGGCATGATCTCGATGATTTGGGCGCTGCCGGAGGCGGAAGCCTGCAGTCCGGAGGCTTGGTCGTATCACAGTTTGGCCGAGAAGTCTGAGGCGATCTTGTATGGCGAGGTTGTTGCTGCCCATCAGGAAGGAAGACAGGCGGTATTACGGGTCATCCGTTACGTGGGGGAGGGCGTGGCGCCGCAGACAGCGAGTCTCCCTGCCACGAGGTCCAGTCAGCGAACGCTGGAGGACATGTGCCCGGATCTGTCAACGAGGTTCGAGCCTGGGAGAGAATATCTGGTCTTTCTGAAGCAAGACGGGCCTGAGCCTGTGCTGCTGAATGAGAGCTTCACTACAGCATTGCCCATTGAGGCTGGCTTGGTGGTAGAAGCTACGCACAACGCACGGTCAACTGCGGATCAGCTTCTCGAAGAGACTGCTCATATCCGTGGCATCACCGTGCAATCCCCTCCTGCTGATGCTCCCTCGTGGGGAATGCTCCCCAAGCCCCGGTGGGGGATGATTGGAGCCGCGATGACGGCTGCGAGCCTTGGCCTGGTCATCTTGTTACGTATCCTGCGGGCCAGACGGCGCGGGTAGACACTGACGGATGAAGCTTATCGCACAAGATGAAGGTAGCTATTCTTCACAGGGCTTGCGGTTGCTGCGAAGATACGGAGAGTGTTGCACTTGATCCTGTTTTTCCCGCGACGGCTTGAGGGGAGAACAGGCTCAGTGGCCAAATTCTGCTGAAGGGACCTCCATGTACGGACGAACGAAGCTAGTAGAGAGAAAGGAGAGATTTTGTATGTTGAGCGAAGCCAGGGAAAAAACATTGAGCAAGTTGATGACGAAGATTTTACGTCATAGCCCGGAATCCTTCGGCATCAGGCTGGACGGGGCCGATGGCTCCTGTGATGCGGAAGAGCTGCTGCAGGCGCTGCGCAGGCTGCCCGATTGGTCTCGACTGACCTTGGCGGATATCGAACAGGTGGTTCGGAATTCCGACAAGCAACGATTCGAGCTCGCCGAAGGCCGCATCCGGGCCAGATACGGACACAGCAGCCTGCAGCCGGCTTATGAAGAGGCCGAGCCGCCTCCCGTGCTGTATCACGGGACGAATGAGAGCGTAATGGGGTCCATCCGGCGCGAAGGCTTGCGGCCGATGGGCCGCAGCTATGTACATTTGTCAGCGGGCAAGCATTTTGCGGTGATGGCGGGACGCAGGCGGGGAAATCTGGTGATGTTAGAAGTGGATACCTCTGAAGCTCGCCGCCACGGTATCACCTTTTATTATGCGGGCAACGAGGTGTGGCTGGCGGCTGCTATTCCGCCGGTATGTCTTCGTCAGATAGCGGATGGGGAAGGAGGCGAGCATTCATGAGTGAAGGTATTCCTGCTAAGGGACCATCACACGGCCAACTGATCGATATCGGCGTCAACCTGATGCACCGTTCGTTCCAGACGGACCGCGAAGAAATCGTATCTAGAGCTGCGGAAGCCGGTGTCAGTCCGCTGATGATCACCGGAACGAGTATGCGAAGCAGCGAGGAAGCCGCGCGCTATGCCGAGCAGTATCCGGGCAAGCTGTATGCAACGGCAGGTGTCCATCCCCATGACGCTAAGAGCTGTGGACCCCAGACACTTGCGAGGCTGCAGAAGCTGGCGGCTCTGCCACAGGTGGTGGCGATCGGGGAGTGCGGGCTGGACTATAACCGCGATTTCTCGCCGCGCGACGTGCAGCGTGAATGGTTCGAAGCCCAGATTGAGCTGGCCTGCGAGCTGAAGCTGCCGTTGTTCCTGCATGAGCGTGAGGCGCATCAAGATTTCTTGGCTCTGCTTAGGTCGCACCGGGATAGGCTGGCAGGCGGGGTTGTGCATTGTTTTACAGGAAGTGCAGCGGAGCTGTCCGCTTATTTGTCTATGGGACTGCATATCGGCATCACTGGCTGGATCTGTGATGAACGCCGCGGCAGGCATCTGCGGGAGCTGGTGAAGCGGATTCCCGCAGACCGGCTCATGCTGGAGACGGACGCGCCGTTCCTCACGCCGCGCGACCTGCCGGTCAAGCCCCGGGACGGCCGCAACGAACCGGTGTATCTGCCCCATGTGCTGCAAGCCGTGGCGAGCTGCACTGGTCGACCGGCTGATGAGATCGCACGGGACAGCACGCGGACGGCCAAGGCGTTCTTCGGCTTGGAGTAGCCGTCCATCTTCAGGTCCATGTAGAAAAAGGAGTGCGGAAACCGTCACCGGTACGCACTCCTTCTATATATTAGGTTCCCGTCGCTGTATGTTTTTGTCGCTTACAGGCTAAGGCTCCACTCATGAACCATATGGCCGTCGAGGAATTTCTCAGCTTCCAGTGCCGCCATACAACCGCTGCCTGCTGCGGTGATCGCTTGACGATACTTGCTGTCCTGAACGTCGCCGCAGGCGAATACGCCTTCGATGTTCGTCTGGGAAGTACCTGGCTGTACCAGAATGTAGCCAACCTCGTCGGTTTTGATCTGGCCGTTCAGGAAGCCGGTGTTCGGCTTGTGGCCGATCGCGACGAAGATGCCGTCGGTTTCGACGATTTCCTCGGCTCCGGTCTCGTTGTTGCGTACTTTGAGGCCGGTAACGCCTTTATCGCCAGAGATGACCTCAAGCGGCGTCCGGTTCAGGTTCCACTTGATTTTCTCGTTCTCTCTTGCACGGTCCTGCATGATCTTGGACGCGCGCAGCTCGTTGCGGCGGTTAACGATGGTCACTTCGGACGCGAAGCGGGTCAGGAAGTTTGCTTCTTCCATCGCGGAGTCGCCGCCGCCGACCACGATAATTTTTTTGCCGCGGAAGAAGAACCCGTCACAGGTTGCGCATGTGCTGACGCCCCGTCCGATGCTTTCCTTCTCGTTGGTAATGCCGAGCAGCTTGGCCGATGCGCCCGTGGAGACGATGATGCTCTCGGCGACCAGTTCTCCCATGCCCTCGACGTTCAGCTTGAACGGACGCTGGGACAGATCGACACTGTTCACCCAGCCAGTCTTGAATTCAGCGCCGAAACGCTCGGCTTGCTTGCGCATATTGTCCATCAGCTCAGGACCCATGATGCCCTCAGGGAACCCTGGGAAGTTCTCGACTTCAGTCGTCGTTGTCAATTGTCCGCCCGGCTCAGGTCCTTCGATAACGAGGGGATTCAGGTTGGCGCGTGCCAGGTAGATAGCCGCCGTCAGGCCGGCAGGTCCGGTTCCGATAATGATCGATTTGTACATAGTGATTGCCTCCGCTTCCTTGGTTCTTGTCTAGCTCATATTCATAGTATACCAGTGCTTGCTCCACAGATCATGAGCGCTTCATGATCATTTGATGAAGATCGGATGAAGATAGGTCCGATTCGGCGCTTCCATGACGACATCTATGCCTACTACCTCTGAAGAAGGTCGTCTTACGAAGTATTCCCGTCATGCGGCGTCTGTCCATCATTTCCAGTATACAGGATACGCTGCGGATGACCAAGTGCTCTGTACAGGTGGACGGGAAGCTTATTAAGCTGCTCTATTCCAAAGGCATTCCTTGAGGGAATCGATACCCGCATATGCTTTCTCAGCTTAGCGTGTTGTCCCGCTGCGAAGCTGGATATCTGCCAGGCTAGCGAAGCGCAGCCCATAGCAGGGAAAGTCCGGAGGCGAGCAGGAGCACATCCAGCACATACTGAAACGTAACGGCCTTCATGCGCCGGACCAAGGCTTTGGCAGCAAAGGTACCGAGCGTAAGCGACGCTCCCACGATCAAGCCATGCATGAGAAGCTCCGCCGGCAAGGCACCGAGCTCTTGAAAGGTTGCGACCTTGCTGGCATATAGCGCGAGCGAGCTAGCGGCTTCCGTAGCGAGGAAAGCGCCCTTCACTAATCCGTATGAGGCAAAAGCCGGTACGCTTAGCGGACCGGTGGATAGCACTAGGCCCGTCAGGAAGCCGATGCCCGCTCCAGCGAGTGAAAGCTGCCACCAGCGGATAAGAATCTGTTTGGCAGCCAGAATATGTCTAACGGGAATCATCATCAGGAAAAACAGGCCAAGTCCTGCTTCCAGCCAGATGGAAGGAAGCTCCAGCAGGGTCCGCGCGCCCAGCGCCGCGGCCGGGACTCCCGGGACCGAGTAGGCGGCGAATGCCCGCCAGTCCAGATCCCGCCACCAGGCCAGCACTCGGGCGAGATTCGCCATCAGAGCTGCTACGGCCATGATCGGTACGGCTTGCTTGGGGCCAAAGGTGAGCACAAGCACAGGCAGCAGCATGATGGACGAGCCTGTGCCGACTACACCGCTGACAGCACCCGCGGCCAGTCCTACCAGCAGTACAAATAAATAGGGTTCCAAGAGGAGATCTCCTAAATAAAATTTCCGTATTCATTCTGCCTGAACGGGGCCGTTCTTAATACTCCACGCCGCGAACCTTGGCATAAATCAACGTATCCCGCAGCGTACCGTCGACCGCGATACTGTCGCTGCGCAGTGTGGCTTCATGTGTGAAGCCTGCACGCTCGGCGACGTTAGCACTGCGCCGGTTGCGGCTGTCACAGCGGATCTCAATGCGGTTAGCGCCCAATTCACGGATCGCGAATTGTTCGATCGCTCCCACGGCCTCGGTCATATATCCCTGACCCACACAAGTCGTGCGGAGCCAGTATCCGATTTCGAATTTGCGGATATCCCAGTCGATCCGATGAAGGCCGCTGCAGCCGATCAGCGCTCCCGTATCTTTGGACAAGAGGAGCAGCCGGAGATCGGAACGGTTCAGGAAGCTCAGTCGCGCCTTACGGATATCTTCTTCGGAAGCGTCTAGGCTGGGCAGGCTTTGAGCCCAAGGCATCCAGGGACGCAGCTCTTCGATCGTTTCATGCACAGCCTCGTTGACGATTGCTCCGTCGCCCCAGAGTGGAGCGCGAATTAGCAGACGGTCGCTTTCAAAGCTTTCGAGGAAGTCCAATAATAAAGGATTTACATCTGAATTAGGCATAGGCTGACCTCCTGGAAGTCGATTGGTTTTTGTAAGGTTACCATAACTATCCAATCGGGATCAAGAGCCAAAAAAGCGGCTGTGCAGATACGGAATGTAGTATGTCCGAGAACGTAAGGAAGTGAAGCTTCACCTTGCCGCTTGAGGCAGTGGGGACTTTCCCCGTAACGAAAAAACGCCGGGTGATGGAAAGCCTCTATCCGAGGCTGCCCGATCATCCGGCGGCTGTTAGTTGAACTTATTTGGATTCGCCATTCAGGTAGTTGTAGAACGGCTTGTCCACCCAGAAGTGGTACGATTTCACCTCGGTGCCTGGCTTGATTTTCTTCAAGCCTTCGCCAATCTCGGCTGTCTTCTCTGTCAGCGAGAAGGTTTGAGCATAGTAATGGCCTTGATCGATCCGGTTATTGGCGATTTCGACATAACCGGCCTCCTTGCGGAGCGAGTAGTACAGCGGCTGCCACCAGGAGCTTGCGATCAAGCCGGGCTGATTCTCGCTGTCCTTTTTGGCATAGGCTTCAATCACGCCGTTGAATTTATCCTTCTGCTCGACTGTATCAAATTCGAACGCCAGATCGAATTCCTTCGCATACGCGATGTAGTTGCCGTTCTCGATCTGTACGACCTTGTAGTCGTCGGATTGATGCGGCTCTCCCCATTCCTTCAGATACAGGAATGCCGATGTTTTGGGCTCCAACTGAACCTTGGCGTTCAGCTTCTCGCTGCGCAGCAGACCGATCAGCTGAATGGCGTGCTTCAGGTCGCTATGGCCGTAGGTGAGGGCGCGGGATTCGTCGAAGTGAGCCGTGTAGCGATCGTCCTTCAGATTGTAGCCGGTGACCAAGCCTTGCTTCACCGCTTGGTCGACAATCTCCTGCAGCTCTGGCACCTGGATCAGGTTATGCGTATCAAACGCAGCATGGACCTTAGCGAAAATATCGGCATCGTTTACAGATCCGATATACCGCTTGGACTCGCCACGAACGGACAACAACCTGTCCAGCAGTCCTTCGGCAAACTCGCTCGTAGCCGGAGCGCTCGGGTTAAAGGCCGCTTGCGGGGCCACCAGGCCCGCATCGACGGCAGCTGCCAGCTCTTGGGCCGCTTGCAGCGTCAGCCCGCTAATATCCGTAATGCCCAGCTTGCTGACGGCTTCCTTCACCTTGGCTTCTGGATACGTGTAAGCCAGTTCCTTCAGCCCGGCGGCCTTGAGGGTGATATAGACGGCAGTGCCTCTCGTCAGAGCGGATTCCGCTTGCAGCGTGCCGCTGCTGAGGATACCTTGCTCTTGCAAAGCTAGAGCAGGCTGGTACAGGGCATTGTCCGTTGCAATGTCGGAGAACGGATTCTCTAAGGCTTTGTCGGATTTAGCTGGAGCGGCTTGAATTAGCTTGGCAACAGCGCTTACGAATTCGCCCTTAGATGGCGAAGCAGCCAGCTTGAGGCCGAAGCGGTCCTGTAAATATTGTCCAGCGCTGATCGCGTCAACGGACGATGATTGCGTTAAAGTCAGCGTAGTAACCGGAGCATAGGTCGCAGTGGTCTGGTCCTGAGCGTAAGCGGACAGGCCAGTGCTGCTAGTCGCGAGCAGCAGGGCGGTTAAGGTCAGAACCTTCCAGCCTGCAGGCTTGCGGGCTGCTTCTTGGCGTTTGGATACTGGTAAGAATGACATAATAATCCCCCTATGTAAGTGAATTCCGATAAAAATGGTTGGTTATTAAGAGGATCATACTCCGTCTCGTCAGGCCTGTCAATTCTTTTTGATCAGAAATATAACCAGTAAATAATGGCAGCCAATGCGATCCGGTAGAAAGCAAACGGTACAAGCTTCACCCGCTGGATCAGCTTGAGAAAGAAGCGGATCGAAAGCAATGCAAAGACGAAGGCGCTGACAAAGCCGGCGATGAAGAAGGGTAGGGCATCCTGCGTCATGTACTCCCAGTTTTTCAGCAAAGAAAGCCCGCTAGCGCCCATCATCACCGGCACCGCCATGATGAATGTAAAATCCGCCGCCGCCCGGTGGCTGAGGCCCAGCAGTACCCCTCCCGAGATCGTCGATCCCGATCGGGAGAAGCCCGGCCACAGGGCCAGACATTGAAACAGCCCCATCCCCAGCGCCTGCTTATACGTCATCCGGTCCACCGTATCTACCGCTGCCTGCTTGGGTCGGAAATGGTCGGCCAGGATCATCAGCACCGCCCCCAGCAGCAGCCCCATGATGACCGTCCGCACGGAGAACAAGTGCTCATCGATAAAGTCCTCGAATAGAAGTCCCAGTATGCCGAATGGAATGATTCCTACAATCACCTGCGTTAGCTTCAAGCGGCTGTTGGATGGCCGGTCAGAGCTTGTGTTTCTTTGCAGCCCGAGCAGATCTAAGAATCGGTCCTTGAATACCACCATGACGGCCAGGATAGAGCCCAATTGAATGACGACTTTGAAAGTATTAGCCACGGGGGGGGAGAACAACTGCTTCGAGTGGAGGATCAGATCGTCCACGATAATCATATGCCCGGTTGAGGAGATCGGGGCGAACTCAGTTAGTCCTTCCACAAAGCCTAATACGATGGCGACGCATAGTTCCCAGAGGTTCATGGGGCGGTTTCATCCTTTCTGAAAGGGAGATAGATGAGGGAGAGGGGCTTGTATTACTTTATGTGGGAGGAGGGGGAGAGATGCCGGGGAGACGCTATCCGATTCGCGACAGCTTCTTCTGAGGATCAGAATGGATGCGGGAGTCATGCCGTGATTGATGGTGAGGAGAATCTTATCAAACATGATTTAATTTCGAATAGAATGGTCCACTATTTTCCAAGGTTTGGTATGATAAGGTATACGTAATTGGGTATGCCAACAGGGCTCTAATGGAGGTATGTATGATAAATGAAAAAATAAATCTCTTAGAAACAAGACCTTCACTTCGATTTGATGAAATGGATCCTGATCAAGATGGAAATAAAAATACTAAGTTTGCAGATTTAATTATTGACGGTAGATCCCTCTATCAGATGCTCAAAAAGTATGATAGGGTCCCATCCTTAGGCTGGGGTAGAGTAGAGCATCAGAGACAAATGATTGATTATTTTTTACTGAAACAACAGCATGAGTATATGTACAATAGATACCCCATTTTAGTTTGCCCTTGGTGTGGAGATGAAGAATGTGGATTTATTTCAGTTATAATCGATAGAGAGGAAGATATCGTTATCTGGAAAGACTTTAAAAAAGAGCATGCTCATAAATCTATCAATCTTGGGCCGTTTTATTTTAAATGGGAAAACTATGAAAAAGCAATTATGAGTACTTATGGAACTGCAGAAACTTAATAATAGTCACAACTAGATGTATCCGATACAAGGATTACCACTAAGTACGTGAAGGAAATTCTGCACGAAGGTAAGGAAATTACTTTTCAAGAAGAGCCCAGTCTGCATAAGTTCAAATAAGAGGATATTGAGGAACTTGGGAAGTCGTGATGATAGAACCTTTGAAGGAATTTCAAGCGGTCAGGCATGTAAAGCCAGAGCTGTAGAAGGCACGCTCCACCGGATATACAAAATCAACGGCGCACGGAAGTATGCCACAATGCTAGATATCTGCGTGGAGTGTGCTGGGTGACGAACGTGTTTAAGGCTGAAAATAGTATCCCTAATAGAAGGAAACCGTTTGAATACTTTGATCCATGAGGGGCGAAGGAGATAGATTGGCGAAGTAAATCAAGCAATAAACTTTTTAACCTCGATATTTAACTGCCTACAGATGGATCGAATATCAATTGTTTTTTTCAATATAATCACCTCTAGTAAAGCAATGATAACACCAGTAATTTTTTGAGAAAATCCCCCGAATAGGGGATAGTCTGAATATTGAGGAACTTGGGAGGGGGCTATTTGCCTTTATGTCGGATGCGCAAATGAATTAGATAGATGACCTTCTTTAACAATTATATCTAGTAGGAAGTGAATCTTATGGATCTGAAGCAACTTATTGACGAGATTAAGCTTACTTATAGCTGCAATGTACACCCTAGTCGAGGGATTCCTAGGATAGAAGAGAACTATTACTTACCACGGGATCTAAAAGAGTTTTATAGTTTATGTGGTGGAATCCAATTGTTCCAAGGCTCAGACTACGCGGTAAACATTGTGGGTCCTGAAGAGTTTGTACCTGCAAATCCTGTTATTGTAGGAGAGCGTTGCTCTGAGGATATAACCTCGGATTGGTATATTATCGCTGATAATGGTTCGGGCGAGTATCTGACAATTGACTTGAACGGTAAAAGGATAGGGAGATGTTACGATAGTTTTATAGATAGACATGGCATAGTAGGGGAATGTAGCATAATCGCATTTTCATTCATGGAGCTTTTAGGCAGACTGTTTGAAAACAAAGGTAACTATTGGTATTGGCTTGAGTCTAGTTTTGATTCACTTGGAGATGCGTATGATGATATTAAGAAAGTGGAGTGAGTGAAGTTGCACCACAATAAGACTTACTGTCGTAAGGTGTACGTGCCTACCAAACTATTAATAAACACTGAACAGCCTATAGGAAAATGGACTCGAGGGGCTAAACCGGAAGTCTAAGGAGGACGTTCTCCAAAAAATCATTGAAACATGTTAAACGCCGCGCTTTGGATCCAGCGAACTGGGGCGCAATGGAATTATCCGGCAAGGATTATCCGCTAAGATATTTCCACCTGATTGAAGGGGAGATGGAGTATTAGTAAAATAAAGCTTCTAATTACTTTCTTAATGGTGCTTGTTTTAGTGACGAGCGCCTGTGAAAGTACTAAAAAAATGATTCTTATTGAAACAACTAGGACGGTTTTGGATAAGTATCAAAAGGATGAATCTTATTACTTGGTTTTAACGAATAAGTCTGGGAAAGGGGAGAGCTGCACTATATCTCTGGAGGATTGGCTGGAAATAGAAAAGGACAAACAGTATACATTTATTGTTGAAAAAGGAGATATAAAACGTTTGAAGAAATAGCTATGTCTTGGCAATTCTCGCGAGTCCCAAGTGCTGAAGAAAGTTAGCTAACTAAAGTTGGTTTGATTTTCCTACTGAACAGAATAGCGACAATGCACATCAATATGGTGAAGGTTCGAATCATTTACTGTGAATTAAGATTAAACTTTTTTAGCTAAGCCAAAGGGCTTTGCCGAAAAGAAATGAATATCTTTAGAACTGCTTCGAGAAGGAATAGAGAAAGTGTTAGCATGCAAAAAATGGGCTATGGCACTGTGTAGAAGTTTTTAATAGGATTACTGATCATTCCTATTTCAATGAACGATTTTGGCAAAGGCCTGTGTTAAGTGTAAATAGAAAACTCAGCCCTAAGTATTTGTCAGCTGGATTGTCAACAGTAAATCAGACAACTTTTTTAAGGGCTGCATGACGATACTGAATAGGGGTTAAATACTTCAAGGTTCCATGAATACGGTTCCGCAAAGCGAGACTGTCAATTAATAAGTGTAACCTTTGAAAGCAGAATCTAGCAAACAGCGAGCCGCAGCTTGACCGGAGCCTCTGGCGGGCCCGATGCACCCGCGATGGGCGAAGGGGCCTGTGGGCCTTTTTCGCTCCGGCGATCAGCCTATCAGGCCCACCCCCTCCCCATCAAGCCGCTTAGCGCACCTGGACGCGCTCCGGATAAAATACCGTGAGCTGCAGCAGAATTTGACCCCAGTTCTGCACCCGTCCTGTCCATTTTCGCAGTACATCCATGGTCGCCAGGTACAGCATCTTCAGCAGCGATTCGTCGGTCGGAAAGATGCTTTTGCCCTTGGTGACCTTTCGCAGCTGCCGATGGTAACCCTCGATCATGTTGGTTGTGTAGATGAGCTTGCGCAGCTCCGGCGGATAGGCAAAGAAGGTCGAGAGCTCCTCCCAATTCTGCCGCCATGACTTCACGAGTAACGGGTATTTCGTTCCCCATTCTTCCTCAAATCGATCCAGTTCCGCCCTCGCAGCTTCCTCCGTCGGTGCTTTGTAGATCGGCTTGAGATCAGCCGTAACTCGTTTCAGATCTTTGTAGGACACATAGCGCGTGGAACTGCGAATTTGGTGTATGATGCACTTTTGGATATCCGTTTTCGGAAAGCTGGCGCTAATCGCCTGGCTGAAGCCGGTCAGGTTGTCCACGCAGACGAGCAGGATGTCTTGGACGCCTCGGTTTTTGAGCTCATTCAAGACGCTTAGCCAGAACTTGGCCGATTCGTTCTCGCCAATCCAGATGCCCAGCACATCTTTGTTGCCATCCAGATCAACCCCGATGACCATGTAGGTCGCCTTGTTCACAATGGCCCCGTCCTGCTTGACTTTGAAGTGAATCGCATCGAGAAAGACGACCGCATAAACCGGCTGCAGTGGGCGGCTTTGCCATTCTTTGATCAGCGGTACGATTTTATTGGTTATATTGGAAATGAGAGTTGGGGATACTTCAATCCCATAGAGGTTTTGTAGGTGATCCTGGATGTCACGGGTGCTGACACCTTTAGCGTACAGGGCGACGACCTGGTCTTCAATGCCGGTCACGTTGGTTTGGTTTTTCTTGATCACCACGGGATTAAACTCGCCCAGCCGGTCCCGCGGCACTTGAATCTCCATGTCACCATACTCGGTATGCACGGTCTTTTTCCCGTAGCCGTTACGG
Organism: Paenibacillus filicis; assembly: GCF_038070315.1. Classification (NCBI taxonomy): domain Bacteria; kingdom Bacillati; phylum Bacillota; class Bacilli; order Caryophanales; family Paenibacillaceae; genus Paenibacillus; species Paenibacillus filicis. The sequence goes on from NZ_JBBPCC010000014.1 coordinate 221,674, forward strand.
CTGTTCTTTGTGGCTTTATTCTGATCGTAGCGCGCATAGTCGAGCTGAGTATCGAGCTCAGCTTTCAGCGCTTCCTCCAGCACATCTTTGAACATGTCTTTCAGCGTCGATTGAATGTGTTCCACGGATTGGAACTTGTGTTCATCGACAAAAGCACGGATATCTCTTTTGGTCCAAAACTTTTCGGTCATCTTGGTTTCCTCCGAATCGAGTTTTCTATGATGTCAGTATGCCCAACTTTTCTCGATTTCAAAGGTTCCACGTTCTATTTTACAGACCCCGCAAAGCAATTAGTTCATTCTCTTCTGCAGAACGATTGTCTTTCTCCGAGAAAGAGCCTGTGGTTTGTGCTTGTTTGATCCAACGATCCAAGGCCGATGCGGTGAGCCCATATTCCCCTATGGCTGATCCAGGTAATAACCCCTTCATAATGATAAAAGTAATTTCCGAGAATACATTTGAAGAAATAGTAGTCGATCTAGAGAAATATGATTGTTGTGAAGAAGCAGAAATTTAATAGTGAATTACAATGCGACCCTCCCCATGTGGTGTTTTCAAATGCTAGTCACTTCAAAAATTCAACTTAGAATGTGTCGTGCGGAAAAATAATCTATGTCACGATGAAATTAGACAGAAATTATAAAATCAGTGTATCTAAAAGACTGAATGTTATAGTTGGTGGTAACTGGAAAAAAGGTACTACCATCTTTTATGCGAAGCTCTCTTAGAGCACAGTTTCAGCTCTAAATAGGTTTTTGTTCTGTAATGATAACTTTTTAAAAGCTCGAGATGCTCTTAGCCAGAATAAGCATTTGCTCTTAAGCTTTCGAGGAGAGGATGTTTTGATCTACACGCTCATGTTCGGGATCATTTTGGTTAATATAATGTTTATTCTCAATAATTTAGTGATTATTAAAGATACATCAAAAAGTACGTTATACCTTGCTGGAGTCTGTAAAATAAAGTGTGTAAACTCCCAAAACCTATTAAAATGGAAATAAGAGAAAGGTTGGGGAGAACACATGGGATTATGGACGAAGCAGCAGCTCCGCGAGTTTATCAAGGAGAATAAATTGGTAACGGCTCAAGATGCCCAAAACGCATTGAAAAATCTATTTGCTGAGACGATTCA